>JANRLT010000040.1 GCA_033762255.1 Pirellulales bacterium
CTATCCGGGGGACTATAACCTGGATGGGCAGGTGGATGGCGCGGACTACGTTGTGGTGGATAGCAACCTGGGGACCACCACGCCGGGACTATCGGGCGGTTGGACGCTGGGTGATGGCGACTTTGACGGGTTGATCACCCCTGCGGATTACCTGCCGATTGATAGCAACTTTGGCAGCGGTGTGGGGAACCCCCTGGGAGGCAACCCCGTCGTGAACGCCATCCCCGAACCGAGCGCCTGGGTCCTGGGAAGCCTGGCCGCCATTTGCTTTACCTGGGGTCGTCGTCGCAAATAAAATATTGAGTTTAAACAATAAATCTTGAGGAAATACTATTTTTTACGCACCCAGTTCATCCCAACTGGGTCGCCACCAGGGGACCGGCGGGAACAGCGTTTGGGCCAGTTGCAGGGCGGCGTTGGTCGTGGCCGATATGCGCCCTGCGGCGTGGGCCTCTCGCACACAGCCATGCCCCAATAACAAGCGGGTCAATTCCGCCGTTTTTAACTGTAGGTAAGCGCGGCCCAACTTGCCGGGGATCCATTGCACCGATTTACGATTCAGGACTAATTGGCCTTTTTGGCCTTCAAAGTGAAAGCCCAATTCACATGGTCCCTTGATCCCCGCGGCTTGCGCGCGGGAGAGGATTTCTGGGCCTAGGCGGGCGATCAAGGAGGCAAAATCCAGAATTTTTACCATGAGGGCTTCGCCGCCGTCCGCTTCGCTTTGATTAAATTGACCGCCGCTATCGGCGATATAACCGTGGACTTCGCAGCCAGGCGCGGCCTCCACGGCCAATTCTTGGCGGTCGTTTTCGATCATTTCACCGCACGCCCGCGCCAATAGTTGCTCGGCCGTGGTGGGATAGGCGGGATCGGTTACCAGTTCAACGACTCGCTGGCCCCGCATAATGGCGTAACCGGTTAGCGGGGCGCGGGTGTCCTCTAGATCCATCCGGTCCCGCCCATGAATGGCCACCAAAATATGATCAAAGGCCTTGCGGCTGATTAGCCAGCGCCAATCTTCCTCGCCGCGGACCACGGCACCGTATGCCTGGGGCAAGTTCTGGGCATAGATCCGCATCAGCGCGGGTAACTCCACATGCCGCCAATATCGAATTGACAAAGGGAACAGCCGTCCCGCCGGCAAGGCCGACAACCGGGCCAATACTTCCCGCGCCCGCCCATGGGAGACGGAATGCCGACCGCATACCGCCCAACCTTGGCGGGCAAAAAAATGGGGGATTTTGGTGCGAAGGACGCCCAGCGGGGTCTGTTCGGCGCGCATGCGGGATTCCGCCGCGCGGACCAGGGCCGTGGCAAATCCCCGATCCTGATAACTGGGAAACGTGGCCAGCCAATGGAGTTGTTTGACGGGCAACTCGCAAGCTCCAAACTGCAAAACGTAGTCCGTCACCAAGGTATGGGCGGCTAAGCGATCGCGGTGCTTAACCAGCAAGCGTTGCTGCGGGTCGTAGCCGGGACGCTCGCTCCAGGCGTGAAAGTCGTCCCGCGACGGGGCATGAAACACATTCAGCAGCAGTTGCTGAATATCGGGATGATCGCCGGAACGGGCCGGTTGGACAAGGACCGGTTCGCTGGGACGCCGGGGAGTTGGCGTGGAACGGGGAACCAAGCGAGTGCGGGTAATCCCCGCGGAAGCCGAAAGCGAGGGACGCCGATCCGTGGTGGGAGGCGTTTGGACGGCATCTTCCGGGAGGCGGGGGGTTGCCCGGAGGGGCAAGGGTTTTTCTAGTAGACCGCTGGTTAATTTCCGTTTTTCAGCCCCGATGGTGCTTTTTGCGGGGGAACGGTTTTTGTCGGCGACTGGCCGTAAAAGAGAATCGGCACGGGGGCTTGCGACGGGGGAAAGTGTTGTGGCCGAGGAGTTCGAATCCGAAAAATTCGAAAAATGGTGTTGCGCCATAGCGACATCCTTGTGGCAAGTAGAAAGCGTTCCATCAACACGATTTCCACAACTTAGGCGATGCTAGCGCAAATTTCAATAACTTTTCAAGCTCAACTTACAATTTTTCGAAAATTCGTAAGGTCAATCCCTGCCGGATGATAGGATTCTTAAATAATTTTCAGTCATTTCCAGACTGGATAGTCCAGTAGGCCTCAAAAATAATACGCTCCGGGTAAATATCCAACACTTTTTCCCCAAAATGCCGTGGTCTCGGGATAACCAGAGGACACCCCCTTCCCAATAATTACCAGACAATAGAAAAACTCCGTTTATCCTTATGATCCGTTTTAACCCGATTTTACCCCTCCCTTCCAATTATAAGGTATATATTCGATGAGTCGCAGTGGCCTGTTGATGGGCCCAGGGCCTTGATGACGCATTTGCAAATTGACTGGCAGACCCACCACTATGATCAGCCGCCCCTGGCTTGACGAGCAGGAAGCCCCGTTGACCGGCAAAAAATCCGGCACCACGGATCAAGCCCCCTCGTCTCCCCGTCGCCAGCGGGTCTATCTCTGGGCGGCTCCAATTCAGGGAGAGGAGCTTCCCCGCCGCGAAAGCTTTGTTTGTGTGAAGCCTGCGGCTATTTCGGGGCAACGGATCACGTTTGCCTGGGTGGGGGAATTTCCCTGGCAACGAACCATGCTGGCGATTGGCACCAAAAGTGAGGCGGCTTATTTGCTGGGGGAGGTATTATCCCAGAGATACGACACCCAAGGACGGTTATTGGTGGAATGCGGTTTGGTCGAACGTTACGAATCCAAAAAGCCCTGAGTCGCCCAGGCTCCCTAGGTTGCTTATTTTATTTCTTTCGCCTGATTTGCACGTCGAATGCCGCATGATCGTCAGTTCGATCTTGTGGTAATCACATCTGGCTGCTAGCATTCTTCCCGCATTGTTTTTGGAAGGGGCATTTTCGCGGATTGCGGGGTTGGCGGACATGTTAACAATTTTTGACCGATATTTGATCGGACAGTTTTTTTGGACGTGGCTGGTGTGCTTTATTAGCTTGACCGGGCTGTACGTCATGATCGACGCGTTTGGTAATTTGGATGATTTTTTAGCATATGCGCAACGGACCGAAACCAGTCCCCTAGCGGTGATGGGGGAATACTATCTCTTTCGGTCGTTGGCCTTTTTTGACCGGACCAGCGGGATTTTGGCGCTAGTGGCGGCCATGTTTACGTTGGCCGGTTTGCAGCGGCACCAGGAACTTACCGCGATTCTTGCGGCGGGCATCTCTCCCCGGCGGGCAATTTCCGGATTGATTTTGATGGGCGGGGGCTTGGCCATTGTGGCCGCCGCCGGACGCGAGGTCGTATTGCCGCAATATCGGGAAAAACTAACCCGCACGGCGCAAGACCTGGGGGGCAAAACACAGCGCAAGTTGGACCCGCGGCCCGATTATTGGAGCGGGATTATTTTGCGGGGGAGGGGATTATCGTTGGATTCCAAAGAGATCTTGGAGCCTAACTTTTCCCTTCCGCGGGCCGCCGCGGCGACCTGGGGCCGGACGCTCGTCGCCCGCACGGCTAGTTACGAGTCGGGGAACGCCGACCATCCCGCGGGCTATCGTTTAAAGGGTGTAACCCAGCCTGTGGCGATAGACAAAAAGCCGGGATGGCGGTTGTCCAGCGCCGAGCAAGTTCTTTGGACCGCGGCGGAAGCAAACTGGCTGGCGCACGATGAGGCGTTTGTGGCCAGCGAAGTCGCCTTTGAGCTATTGGTCGATCCACTCAGTTGGCGGCAGTATGCCTCGACCGCGGAGTTGGTCGCCGGATTGTATCGGCGGGGGATGGACTACGGAAACGATGTGCGCGTGGGGATTCACGCGCGGTTGCTGCAACCCGCACTGGATGTGCTGCTGTTGCTTTTGGGCCTGCCGCTCCTGCTGCGAGGGCAAAACCGTAACGTCTTTCTGGCCGTGGGCTGGTGCGTGGTGGTTGTGATCGGGTTTATGGTGGTGGTGCTGGGCTGCCAGTACCTGGGGAGCAGCTATTTGATCAGTCCGTCGTTGGGGGCGTGGCTACCTCTGCTGATTTTTGTGCCACTGACGTCGTATGCGGGTGAGGCGCTGTGGGAGTAATTTTTTGCGGATTTTACCGTTTTATAAGAGTAGAATAACTTGCGGGCGTGGGACGTATCGGATTTTCCCGAAATACTTATTCCCCGTGGCGGGGGTTAGCTGTGTCAAGGGGAAGATAAGCTTACTTCAACATGCTCGAGATCAAATACTCTGGTGACGCCCTGTGGGCGAGAATCGAGCGAGCTATCGGATTGTCAAGGATCGTTTGCATCGCGTAACCAATTCCCCCCATGCGGCTCAAATTCCTTATGCGATGATTGGCGACCATGCCGTGCAACACTGGGTGGCCCAGGTGGATGAGGCAGTGGTGCGTAACACGCGGGATGTGGACATAATCCTCAACCGTGCGGACTTGGCACGGGCAGCGGCGGAGTTGGCTCCGCATGGTCAATTATGTGGATTGTGTTTAGCGGGGCAGCGGCATATTTGACATAAAACATTTTTTCGGTCTATGTCAGAATATTTCCCCGAGTTAGCAACAGGGTCATTTCTTTCCCACCCTTGTTCTTTATAGAATAGTATTTGACTGCGTTTGTCCCTTTATTGCTAATTATTCAGCTTTTCCCCCCATGCCCACGCTCGCCGACAGTTTGTCTTCTAGCACCGCGCGGGCGTTGGCTGTAAAACGACGGCCAGACTTGGTGGTCAAGCAGTCCCGTTACCAGGGGAGCTTGTACTGGATTGTCAAGGATCCGCTGGGGCTGGCGTATTTTCGCTTTCAAGAGGAAGAATTTGCGATTTTGAACATGCTCGACGGGCGAACCAGCCTGGACGAGATGAAGCGCCGCTTCGAAAAACAGTTTGCCCCGCAAAAAATCACGCTGGACGAGCTGGGCCGTCTGATCGGCATGTTGCATCGCAGCCATTTAGTCATTGCCGATCTGCCGGGGCAGGGGCCACAACTGCTCAAACGGCACAAGGATCGCCAATGGCGCGAACTGTGGGGCAAATTCGCCAATATTCTGGCAATTCGGTTCAAAGGGATCGACCCCGAGAGGATCTTAACCGCGCTATTGCCCTGGTTTGGGTGGCTCTTTACCTGGTACGGGGCGGTCATTGTCCTGGGAACCGCGATATCCGCGCTTTTGTTGGTGCTTGTCCAGTTTGATCAATTTCAAAGTAAGCTACCGACCTTTCACGAATTTTTTGCCGCGCGCAACTGGTTTTGGCTGGGCTTGGCGCTGGCGGTGACCAAAATTTTTCACGAGTTTGGCCACGGTTTGTCCTGTAAAAAGTTTGGCGGCGAATGCCACGAAATGGGGGCCATGCTCTTGGTCTTTACCCCGTGCCTGTATTGCAATGTCTCGGACTCGTGGATGCTCCCTAGTAAATGGCAGCGGGCGATGATTGGCGCGGCGGGGATGTATGTGGAGCTATTTATCGCCGGGCTGGCCACGTTTGGCTGGTGGTTTAGCCAGCCGGGGTTGTTTAATTTTCTTTGCCTGAGCACGATGTTTGTCAGCTCCGTTAGTACCGTCATGTTTAACGCCAATCCCCTCATGCGATACGACGGTTACTACATTTTGTCGGATCTGGCGGAAATCCCCAATCTCCGCCAAAAAGCCACCACCATTCTGGGCCGCAAGCTGGGCGTGTGGTGCCTGGGATTAAAGGAACAGGACGACCCGTTTTTGCCCCAGCGTAATCAATGGTTTTTTGCCCTGTATAGCGTCGCCGCCACGGTTTATCTGTGGATTGTGTCCATTTCCATTCTGTTCTTTTTGTATCATGTATTTGAAGGGAACGGCCTGCGGGTGCTGGGCCAATTGCTGGCGTTGGCGTCGTTCGCCAGTTTGCTGGTCATGCCAATGTGGAATTTATACAAGTTCTTTTCCGCGCCGGGGAGGATGGAGCAAGTGAAGGCTAAAAATGTCACGATTACCGGATTCATCTTGGCTGGAGTGATCGGCGCGATTGTGCTGATTCCGCTGCCATACCGCGTGTTTAGCTCGGTGGAGGTCCATCCCAGCCGCGCCCATCCGGTGTATGTGGAGGTAAGCGGGGAAATCGTGGAGGTTTTTGTCAATGAAGGGGACCGCGTCACTCCGGGAACTAAATTGGCCCAACTCAAGAATGAAAAGCTGGAGTTGGATATCAATGAATTGGAGCAAAAAACCGAAGACCTGCGCAAGCGGTTCCAATCGCTCCTACGCGAAAGACACGATCCGCGCTCGAGCGCGGGAAATGAAATTGCCACCATTCGCAAGCAATTGGAGGTCGCCGAACAACAATTAGAATTAAAATTGCAAGACTTGGACCGTTTGATCCTGGTGGCGGATGTGGCGGGAACGATTATTTCTCCCCCCGCTCTCCCCGAACCCCCCGTTGACGAGGATGGCAAGCTTCCCGGCTGGTCGGGTACCCCCCTCCAAGCCAAAAATCGCGGGGCCGTCCTGGAAATGGCCACGCTCTTTTGCTTGATCGGCAACCCCCAAGAATTAGAAGCCATCATGGTGATCGACCAGACCGAGGTCGATTTTGTCCGTCCCGGCCAAGCCGTCGAGATCAAGCTGGACTCGCTGCCGCATGAAATGTTATCCAGCACGCTGGAAAGTATTTCCAGTTCTAGGGTTACGGCAATATCACGGGCCAATAGCGTCAAAACCGGGGGAGAAATCGAAACTCAGACCGACCAAAAAGGGATCGAACGGCCGATTAGCACTTCTTATGAAGCCAAAGCGCGGTTTGACGATTCCCGCAGCTTATTGTTGCCGGGGATGCGCGGCAGGGCCCGCATCCATGCCGACCCGCAAACCCTCGGGCAGCGGGCGTTGCGGTTGGTGCTGCAAACCCTCAACTTTAAGCTGTAAATCGTGCCATAAAATAATTGCCATATTTTGGATAGCTGTTTATCGCGCCAAGAGAAATTACCTCTTTCTGCCAATTCGAAAATTTTCACAAATTGTTCGTGCAATCTGGTGCGAAGAGAGGTATAAAGAAGTTCTTGTCTCAGGGGATCGTTTTGCCGGAAATAGACGGGGGTCGTCGTTTTCTGGCGGGTAGGATTTTGACCTGTAGGGGTCAATTTCCGCATTACGGGGAAAATTATCATGATTGAGCGTCGTCGCACGCGCCCTGCCGCGCATGGCTGTGCCGGTTCTGTCCGTGGTTTCACACTTGTGGAATTGCTCGTTGTTATCGCCATTATTGGCATTCTTGTCGCGTTGCTACTTCCCGCGATTCAAATGGCTCGCGAGGCAGGTCTACGCAACTCTTGCCGCAATAACTTACGGCAATTTGGCGTCGCCGCCCAAAACCATATCAGCGCCGCAAAGGTGTTTCCCACCGGCGGCTGGGGCTGGGGTTGGGCCGGTGATCCGGATTTGGGCGTGGGTAAAAACCAACCCAGCGGCTGGATGTTTTGCATTTTGCCCTATATCGAAGAAAAAGACGTGTACGACATGGGGAAAGGTCCCCCTAACAGCAAGCAAAAGCTGGCGGGTATTTCCCGGGCAATTGAAACCGTCGTCCCCAGTTACTTTTGTCCGTCACGGCGGCGGCCTGAGTCGATCCCGTTTACCCACGGGACGAACTACGCTAACGCCCAACCACGGCCCAAGTATGTCGTGCGCAATGATTACGTGGCCTGCTCGGGAAGCGATCGGGATGGGGCACAACCATATGGACCATCAAGCTATGGTGATGCGGTAAGTTTTGAGAAAAATGGTGGTTGGAATAACTTTTCCAGAAGTGGTATTACTTTGTGTCGTGGTAGCGTACTGGTCAAGCATGTTACCGATGGCCTGAGCAAGACGCTGCTCTACGGTGAAAAATCGCTAAACCTGAAGTTCTTGGAAGCCATTAGCGGTACGGACCAGGACAACGACCAGGGTTGGAACCTGGGTTATGACTGGGATGTGGTTCGTTGGACAGCGGGAACACCGATTCCCGACCGGTTTATCGAAGGGAGTTGGGGGTCCAATAGTAATTTGTTCGGGTCGGGACATCCCGCCGGATTGCAAATTGTGATGGCGGATGCCTCGGTCCATACGATATCGTTCGAAATTAACCGAGTCACTTTCCAGCGTCTGGGACATAAGAGTGACGGAAATATCATCGACCCCAATTGGAACAAGTAAGTTCCGGGATCGCTTGATTGCGGCTAATAAACGGCGGAGAGCGCAGCTCTCCGCCTTTTTTTATTTGCGCAGGGTGACGTATCGTATAACTCACCATCCGGTAGCGGAAATTTGCCAGAATTCCGACTAGCGTGCGGTGGAACTTTTGCTTGTTCTGCTATACAGCGCTCCAATGCTCTATACAAGTCCCGCCCGGCGGTCGGGACCTACGTGCGAAACGCAAACCACACTCTCCATTCTTCTACCTTCCAAACCCCACTCCCCAAAACAAGTTCCGCTACCGCAGAGGGAATTCTTGCGAGTTCCGCTACAATTTTCTGCACTCCTCCAAACTCCACTCCTCCATCACTCCACTCCCCCCCTGCCAAACAAATACTCCACCACATCGGCCAAGTCCTGCGGCGTGAGGAGTGTTTCCAGGTTCTCCGGCATGGGGGATTTGCCCGTGGAAGTCACGCTCTCTAGGTCCTGCCGCAGCAGCGTGTCGGTCTGGCCATCCGCCCGGCGGAGCGTGATGCTGGTGGCGGTATCGGTGGAGAGTAGCCCCGTCAGCGTTCGGCCATCCTTGGTTTCGACCACATAGTTAAAGTAGTTGCCGTCGATCGCGGCGTTGGGGTCCAAGATATCCTGGATGAGCGCGGCCCGCGTTTTGGTGCGGGTGTCGGAGATGTCCGGCCCCACCGCCACGCCCACTTCGCCCACGCGGTGGCACGACGCGCACCCCACGCGGATAAACGCGGCCCGCCCCCGGCCATAATCGCCCGCCAGTTCCAGGGCCGCTTGATAGCGGGCGACCACCTCGCGCCGTTCGGGCGTGGCCACGGCGGCAAAGATTTTACTGGCCCGCTCCCGCACGTCGGAACGCTTGTGCCCAGTCAGTTGGGCACGGCGGAGCGGTTCTATCGTGGAGGGTTCGATTTTGCCCGCTTCCAACGCGGACACAAGTTCTAGGACGCGATGCGGCGTGGCCAAGAGCGCCTCTTGCGTGGCCCGCCGCGCGGCAGGGGAAAGCGCAGGCCAGGCCGAAACCAGCATCCCGGCGACTTCGTCACTGGCGTGGGCGGAAAGGGCCTGAATCGCCGCCAGACGCGCTTTTTCCGGTTGGTCGGTGGTGAGTAAGGGGGTTAACACCGACTGGGCGACCGCCCAATCGACTTGGGAAAGTGTGGCAATGGCCGCCAGCCGCTGGGGCGTTTCCTCCCGACCTTCGCGAGCCAGCCGCAGCGTGTTGGCCATCAGCGCATCCAGCCGTTCGATGTATTTGGCCCCTTCGGGCTGAATGGCCTCGACCAGCGTTTGCCAGTTTCCCCGTCGCCGGGCGACGCCATCCCCCAGGCCGGCCCGCACGGCCAGTTGATACTCGAGCGCGTGCGGCCCCTGCATGGCGAACATGGCTTCCAGGACGGTCAGAATGTCGGCCTTATCGCGGCGACTGCCGACCAGACCGGCCAGTTCGCGGACGAGAAGGAGACGCTCGGGGGAGATTTGTTGGCAAAGTTGCAAGGGGGGTATAGTGCCGTCATCCCTATCACCCCAAGTTAATACATCGGAATACTCCTCAAATAAAATTGCAAGCAGCTTTCCAGCGCGTTCGGGAACGGCTGTTTGTACGGCAAGTCTTGTCCAAGGATCGTTTGCATCGCTCAAGGCAATCGCTGCTAGTGCCTCAAGGACGCTATTGTCATTGAAAGCACCCAACGCAAGAGCAGCCTGAAAACGTACACTGGCATCTTCGTCGTACGCGTATGAACGTAGATCACGTGTGACGGATAATTCCTTGGAAATTAAGCTTGCAAAGAATTTGATACTCTGTGCTCGAACTTGCGGATGATAAAACCCCTTATTGCGTGAGATAAGTTTAGGCTCATACTGTCCATTCTGCAGTAGCCTGTAATTCTCACGTACCTCTTTCGCGGCCAGCACGTCCGCATCTTGTGTAGCTTGCTCCTCCTTGTGTTCCGTTACTTCAGGTCTTAACCCATCCCGCGGCCGAACCCGCCAAATTCGCCCCCGGTCCTTACCGGCATGAATGCTCGGATCGTTTTTCTTATCCTCCGGCAGCCATTCGGGATGTTCGATCACCTGATGGTAAAAATCGACGATGTAGAGCGCGCGGTCGGGACCGGTGGTGATAAACACGGGCCGAAACCACGGATCGCGCGACGCCAGCCACTCTTGGTTGGGGTAAGCGGGGCGTCCGGTAAAACCCGCCCCCTGGGGCGTGAGGACTTCTTGCCGGACCAGATTTCCCGTTGGGTCGCAGATCAGCAGGCTCTCGCGATAGATTTTTGGGAGGAGCGTCCCGCAATACGCATGAATACCGCACGCGGCGGAGAACGTCCCCGCGTGCTCGGGCATGGTTGCGCCGTTACGGGTCAGGGGATAGATTTTGGCCGCGCCGCCGGGGCCTTGGTCATCCTCCGGTTGCAGCGGCGGAACCATATGCGGGTTGCGGCGGATGTATTTTTCGGGGAGGGGGTTGTAAATCCAGTGGTTGCGGTTGGTGCAGGTAAATCGCCGCCCAAACTGGTCAAACGTGGCCCCAAACTGGCCCATGCCGCTGACCGCCTCCCCCTGCATCGTAATGGGATCAAAGCAGAAATCGCGGTTGCTGATATTGATGACGGGGGCGTTTTTGGCGGCGTCCCCCTCTAGGCCATGCACTTGGCGAATTTTGCCGCCGCTTTGGCCATTCGCCACATAAACTTTGCCATCCAGGCCCAGCAGCGGCGAACTGACGCGCAGTTGGGGATTCCCCTCATTGAACCCCTCAAAGAGGATTTCCCGTTTATCAGCCTCGCCGTCGCTATTGGTATCGTCCAGATACAGTATGTGCGGCGCGCAGGTG
The DNA here is from genome assembly GCA_033762255.1 of Pirellulales bacterium. Taxonomy (NCBI): domain Bacteria; kingdom Pseudomonadati; phylum Planctomycetota; class Planctomycetia; order Pirellulales; species Pirellulales bacterium. Next base: position 10,980 of record JANRLT010000040.1, read on the forward strand.
ACAATAAACCCACCATCATAATGCAAAATTCCATTTGCAAAGAGCAGCTTGTCGGCAAATGGCTGTGGCCGGGCACGATAACGGCCATCCTTGTCCGGCTCCAACACGCGAATTCGCCCCTCCGGCGGCTGCCGCGGGGCGGGGCCATTGGGATAATCCAGCATCTCGACGACGTACATCCGCCGCTGATCATCAAAGGCAATCGCCACGGGACTTTGCACGTCCGGCTCGCTGGCGACCAGCTCGATAACTAAATTTGGATCGGCCAACACAAACTGGGCGTGCGATTGTTCCGGCGTTAGTGGCCCTGCGGCCCAGAGCGGCGAACACGTTGTCAAAAATAGGCCCAGGCAGATGCAGAATTGCTTCCAGTTCAATCTGGTCGCGGTATTTCGATTATTGGCTAGCATCATGTCACCATCGACAAAGAAATATTTTTCAGTGATTGGATAGCCGTTTACGACACAGCAACCGTGGGCTAGCGCCGGTCGGCTGATTTCGTCACAGGTAATTCCAGCTTGATTTCCCGCCCCTCACGCAGAATCGTGACCGGCACGTTCGTCCCGGGACGCAGGTCGCCCAGGGCATGGACCAGCAAGTCAGTCTCGCGCGGCAGATCGGTGCGACCGGCAAAGGAAATGATCATGTCCCCCTTTTTAAATCCAGCTTGCTTGGCCACATCGTGCGGCTCGTATTCCCCGACATGCTTGACCAGCAGGGCCATCCGTTCATCTGGTAAATCCGCTGGTCGGTCGGTCGCCGCTTCCAGCAACATCCCCCCCGTGGCGACCCTGCGCAGTTCCCACGTGCTGACCCGCCACGAGCGGTCGTCCCCCCTGCGCCAGCCCGGAGGCAGCAACATTTCCTGGGTAATTGTATCTTGCCCACGTTTGTATTCGATGACCAGGGTTCCACCTTTTGCGGGTATTTGCTGCAGCACCCATTGCACATCGGCGATCGAGAGGATGGGTTGTCCGTTCACGCTATTGATACGATCTCCCGCTTGAAAATGTCCCTCGCCGAGCGGTTTGTCTTTTAGCACCTGTTTGACTGTAGCGCGTTCTTGGGGATCCAAGACCAATCCCAGCGACGTGGGGTGGGGATATGGAAAGAGCACTTCATCCGGAATAGGTTTCCCTTGCCGCAAATATCTCGCTTGCAGTGCATCGCCAATTTGATGACAGTGGATACAGGTCTGCACGACATTGCCTGCGTAGTCTGGTCGGCTGGTGTATTTCTCTAACCCGGGGATTTTCTCGGGCGTGGCAAAGTCCGGGGCTGAACCCCGTTTGCCAGCCAGTGCTTTACGATTGGCGGGATAATCCTGGTGCAGTTCCAGGGCACCGCTTAGGGCTTTGGCCAAACCTGCTATCGAGACATCGCCAATCCACTCGGTCCGGTGCGAGCGCGTGCCAAAGCGGCCATAGATCGTCCCGTCGGCATTGAGTAAAAAAACGGCAAACGATTGATCATAATCGTACTGAAAGAGACTTAAATCCAAGCCATTGGTAAAGACCACGCGGGCGCGCACAAATTGCTCAAGCAGTGGTCGCAACTGGGGATCGGTATCGACCAAGTGATCATCCAGTTTGACGCATTCCTCGCAGGGAATGCAGCGCAGGACGACAACTAACGGCTTATTCTCGGCTTTGGCTTGGGCAAAGGCCCGGGGGAGATCGTTATAAATCCAAAAGCCGTCCGCTTCGACATTTTCCTTGTCCGCCAAAACCTTTTGCTGTCGGGTCTGGGCGACGGCGGGTAAGGCAAAAAGCAACAGCAAACCCCAGCACAAGATCGTACCTAGCGCGCGGGACATGGGACGGTGCATGATTTTTGTCCTCTAAAACCAAGTTATCAACCTTTGATGAGAGTTTTTCATTCCAGTTAAACAGCGGCAAATTCCAAGGCTTGGCGAATATCCTCGGCTTCCAGTTCGGGGTATTCCGCATGCAATTCCGCACGATCGACATACAGGGCTAACACTTCTAGCACCCTCCGGACCGTAAGTCGCATGCCATGGATGCAGGGTTGGCCATTCATAACAGCCGGATCCGACGTAATTCGATCAAATTGATTCATGCTTCGTGCGCAACTCAATGTCTAGCGCGGATGCGGCTAGGGGTTAAATGTTTAGTAAAAAACAATTGAATCGGGCCTTTGGCCCTACCAATATCAGTTATAAACTGTTACCTAGGGCGACGCTGCGCTTGCCCTAGGCTGGGATAGGTTGGGCCTTTGGCCCACAAGGAAAAATTTGCAACTCATGTAATAATGCCTGACCTCATTATCAAAAATTCATTTGCACCGCCACCGAACTTCCACTATAACGCGTCCCAAGGGACGCCTGCCACTATTTTTTTGGCCGTTGCCATTTTTTGCCAAGCGTGCGTTCATAGCCAGGCGTACCTGTTTTAGCTCGCGATCCTGTTCATGTTTCAGGCTGATAATTAACAACGATTTTTTTGTGGACTGTTAGGATGAAGCGGGCCTTTGGCCCTGCCACTTTTACTTCACTTTACCTAGGGCGACGCTGCGCTTGCCCTAGGCTGGGATAGGTTGGGCCTTCGGCCCACAAGCTACGCCCAGTATCACACTTCTTTCGATTTAAACCATGCTGCGTTACTTGATTCTTTGCGCCACCCTGGGACAGAGTTTGCTCTGTTTACACGCCCAAGATTCCCTACCGGTTGGACCGACCGGCGGCGGGCATCTGGTTCCCACGGGTCAACTCATTCGTCCCGCGGGGAAAACCGTGGCTTATCCCGGGCGGCCGGTCGATTTGGCCCTGGCGCCGGACGGTAGCTTTCTGGTTGCCAAGGACCATCGGGGCCTGGTGTTTGTCGATCCGGCCCCCTGGGAAATCCAGCGCGAATTGCCTTTTCCCGGCGGTGGCGGGGCCTCCCTGCATGGTTTGGCCATCAGCCCCGATAATAAAACCGTCTACGCGACCAACTCTGGCAATAAAGTGCAGATCGCCCGCCAGGATGACGCTGGCAAATGGGCCTATGACCCCGGGATTACCCTTCCCGCGGCCAAGGTCGGCGGCCCCCCCTATCCCACGGGAATAACTCTCTTTGCCGATGGCGCCCGCGCGCTGGTCTGTCTCTCGCGCAGCAATAGTGTCGGCGTCCTGGATCTGACCGCGGGGAAATTGATCTCCGAAATTCCCGTGGGTGTTGCCCCGTACGCGGTGGTGATCACTCCCGACCAAAAAACAGCTTATGTCAGCAATTGGGGGGGACGAATGGCCAAGGCGGGGGACCTGACCGCGCTCTCCGCGGGGACGCCCACGGTGATTGATGAGCGGGGCATTGCCAAGACGGGGACCGTGGGGAAGCTGGACTTGGGCAAGAATGAAATGGTGGCGGAATACGCCGTCGGGCTGCATCCCGCGGGATTGGCACTTTCCGCCGATGGGGGGACGCTTTATGTGGCGAATGCCAATTCCGACACGGTCTCAATGATTCCGACAGCCGCGCCGGAAAAAATTCAAACGGTGATCGTCCGTCCCGATCCAAATTTACCATTTGGCAGCTTGACCAATGCGCTCTGTTTATCGCCGGATGGCAAGACCTTGTTTGCGGCCAACGGCGGCAATAACGCGGTGGCGGTGCTGGATTTGACAAAAGACCAAGAGCCTAAAATTACCGGCTTTATCCCCACGGGTTGGTTTCCGGGAGGAGTGATCACTAACGGGCGGGAACTTTTTATTGCCAATGTCAAAGGAGAAGGGAGCCGCACCGCGCAACCCAACCGAACAGGTTTCAACTCGCACCAGCACCGGGGTTCGCTCACCCAGGTCACGATCCCCACGGCGGAAGAATTGGCCGCTTATACTAAGCAAGTTTTAGCCGACAGCCGCGTGCCGCAGGTTTTGGCCCAGGCGGAAAAGGCCCAGGCCGATGTCCCGCCGGTCCCCCTTCCCGCCCGTGCGGGGGAACCAAGCCACTTTGAGCATGTGGTTTATATCATCAAGGAAAATCGGACTTACGATCAGGTCTTTGGCAAGCTGAAACAAGGCAACGGCATGCCCGAGCTTTGCATTTATGGCCCGGATGTCACGCCCAATCATCATGCGTTGGCCGAGGAGTTTGTGCTGCTTGACAATTTTTACTGCAATGGCGTCCTCTCGGCGGATGGGCACAGTTGGGCGACAGAGGGGATCGTCACGGATCACCTGGAAAAGGCGTTTGGAGGGTTCAATCGCAGTTACACGTTTGGGGATGACCCGCTGACGTATTCCAGCGCGGGTTTTTTGTGGGATAACGCGCTCTTGCATGGCAAGACGTTTCGCAATTATGGCGAACTGGTTTATACCGAGGCGCAACCGGGGGGCTTTAAGCAAATTTGGGAGGATTTTGACAGCGGGGCCAACACGCTGAAGATCACTAATAAATGCGGGATCGAAAATCTAGTGAAATACACCGCGCCGGATTATCCCGGTTGGAACATGAACATTCCCGATGTGCTGCGGGCAGAGCGGTTTTTGACCGAGTTTCGCGCGGCGGAAAAATCGGGCGAGTGGCACAACCTGGTAATCATGCACTTGCCACAGGACCATGCGTCGGGATTAACGCCCGGCATGCCGACCCCGCAAGCGCATGTGGCGGATAACGACTTGGCCTTGGGCCGCATTGTGGAAGCGATCAGCAATAGCAAGTTCTGGCCCAAGACTTGCATTTTTGTCATCGAGGATGATCCCCAAGATGGTTGGGACCATGTGGATGGGCATCGTTCGATATGCCTGGTGATAAGCCCTTATACCAAGCGGAAGGCGGTGGTCAGCAACTTTTATAATCAATCTTCGGTCGTGCATACGATTGAGCGGATCTTGGGCCTGCCGCACCTGAATCAACTGGATGGCCTGGCGCCGCTGATGCGGGAATGCTTTACCGAACAGGCGGATGTGACGCCGTTCACTGCCCGCCCGGCACAGATCAAGTTGAATCAGCTAACGCTGCAAAAGAATCAATTGCCCGCGAAGCTGCGGGAACTGGCCGAGCTGAGCGAGCGGCAAGATTTGACGTTGCCGGACCGCATTGACGATGACGCCATGAACCGGATTTTATGGCACGCGGTCAAAGGGGAAGATATCCCCTATCCGGCCGCTTGGGCTGGCGCGCATGGGCGGGGCCTGGCGGGGCTAAAGCTGCAATTATCACCGACCGCCGGGGAAGAGGATGATGATTAAGGGGAAAGGGGTGTATTAGTGTTGTTTTAGCGGGACATTGCGGGTCGCTCCATGACTCAGACGATGGGCCGCTTCGGCGTGGACTTGATCCTCGGACCAGTCGGGATGTTCATGCCGGATAGCGGCCCGCACCAGATTCCGCGCGGATCTCCACATGCCAAAACCCAGGGCCAGCCGTTCGGCGGGAGTTTTTTCCTTTAGGATTTGCACTTGCAGCGGGTGCAATTGTTGGATGACGGGTTTTCTGCCGGGAATGGGAGGCATGGTGGATTTTGTAATGAGTTGTAATAACGTGGTCGTGGCACGGACTTTAGTCCGTAGGTACATGAGCGATTTTTGAGTTACGGGCTGAAGCTGGCTTGCATGTAGCACGGACTTTAGTCCGTAGCATAATATATCCATTCCAGTGAATTGTAGCGGGATTTTTACCCGGGTTTGCAAATAGCTTACAAAACTCCGTTGGAGTTTAGATTCACTGATTTCTATATATCCCAGGGTAGTCGCTGCGCTCCAACCACTGGGCTACGTTCCAGAACCACTTCGCGGTAAGCCTTTACCGCAACGCGGTTGCGTGACTCAGCCCAGGGTTGCCGCGCAGCGGTTACCCTGGGAATAATACAATCCAAAAAATTCAACCGCAAAGCGGTTGCGTAATGCGGTTATTACCCATCAATTCTTCGTGCCTTTGCGAAACGCTAGCTGCGCTATATTTTGCTAGAAAGGGTATATCCAGCTGAAACCCGAACTACACTAACCCTTACTCCGTGGCCAGTTTTCGCCGCTGAGGTCGCTTCCCAGCGCGCTGCTGTTGGCTGGTGGGGGAGGGGATTGCGTGGACGAAACCGGCTGGGGGCCGGTGCCCGTATTGCCGGCAACGCTGGCTGGGGAGGATTTTTCGCCCGTCGTGGTGGTTGCCGCCGATTCCCCCCTGCTATTGAATCCCGCCAAGGCCTCCTTGGTCGGATTGGCATCGCTCACACGGCGATAAAATTTATTGGACAGGTAATATTCCAGGCCTAGCACAAGGGCAACCAGCAGGATCAAATAGGGGTATAGCTCCACGCCGCTGCGGCTGGTGCTGACGGTCCGGTCGATTTCCTCGCGGGTGCGGGCCAGTTTGAACCGTTTCTCACCGAGAAATTCCGTTAGCTCCGTGGGTGTAACACGCCGCAGGTTAAACAGCGCGGCGGGGGTGTTGACGCTCAGCCCCCGTTGAATGCCATCCCGTTTGCCTCCGGCGCGCAGTTGATAATTGCCGACCTGCTCGGTGGCGCTGGTGCGCAGCAGGCCGGTTTGCTGATCCACGGTCTGGCCTAGGGTGTCCCCCACGGGATTGGTCAGCGTAAACGAGAGCGCCCGCTGGGCTTCGGGGATTTGCAGGATCGCCTCTTCGCCGGCAAAAAAGTTGAACCGTTCGCTTTGGTTCCCCAGCAGGTACAACGTCATTTCGTTGGATAATATCACAAACGGCCACGGGTCAAAGCCGGTGGCCAGGGTGTTCCAGGCGTTGGGGTCGTTGGCGCTTTCAGAAATCGGCGTGGTCATCACAAAAATGCGTCCCTGGCCCAGCGGTTTTTCCAAGAGCGCGGGGAGGCGATTACTAAACGGAATCACCACCGTGGCCCCCGGGTCGAGGGGTCCAAGTTGCCAAAAGCGGCGCACGGGAAAATCGATCCAGGGATTGTTGGTTTCGCTGGCTTGAAACGGCCGCAAAATGGGATGCTGCAAATCGGTCGGTGCCAAGAAAACCGAGCGATCCCCCGCGCGCCATTGTTGGACCAAGTCCGCGGGAAGCAATTCGCGCAGGGCACCGGAGTTAAATTGTTCCAGCGCGGCGTTATGTCCCAGCCAGATTCCCAGCCCCCCCCCGGTTTGCACATAATCTCGCAGTTTTTCGGCGATGACGGGGTTGAGTGGTTCCGGGTCCAACAGGCAGACCGCGTCGTACTGTTTAAAGTCCGCGCGGGAGAGTTGATCCTGTCGCAAGAGCACCGTTTCAAAGCGTGACAGCCCCGCGCGGCGGAGCGGTTCGGGATCGAGGGCCATGCGCAGATAAAAGGCGTACCCCTCGGCCAAGTTTTCGCTACGATCCGGCGCGACGATCAGTATGCGCCGCGCGCTGCGGACCTCCACGGTAAAGTAGCGTTGATTATTCGAGGGGAGGGCGTCCTCGCCCAAAGCTTGCAGCACCCCCTGATGCGTACCGGCGGGCAATTGCGTCACTCGAAAGGTCAGCGGCTCTCCCTCGTCGGATTTGAGTTTCTTAGTCAGTTCGCCGCGCTTTTGCGGCTTGCCATTGTCATCGATCAGGTACAGCACAAATTCTTGTTCCTGGTCGGCTCCCGTTCGGTTTGCCAGGCATTCCACAACCAACGTTCCCTGCGGAGGTAAAATTTGCTGGTTGAGCCGCACATCCCCCAGGCTGGTGTCCCGCGGCTCGGTAACGCCGACATCGATAATATACAGGTCCACCGCGTTAAATTCCTGCCGCAAGGCCGCAAAGCGGGCGGTCAGCGAATCAGGCCAGGCGGCGCGCGATAAATCCGTGAAGAGATAAACTTCCTTACGATCTTGGGCTTCTTGTTCGGTGACCAGCCGAAACGCCGTCGCGAGTTGCTCTACCAGGGGAAGGGAAATCGCCTGGGGCTTCAGCACGCCCACGCGCTGCTTGGCGGCGAGCATGTCCGGGGCAAAATCTCCGCCAGGGGTGCGTGTGTCCAGCACCGCCACGCCGCTTTCACGGGGAAGTTGCGTCAGAAGCCATTCGCCAATTTCCTGGGCCGCCTGCAAACGTGTTTGATTATCCTGGCGGTACTCCATTCGGGCGGAGGTGTCAAACACCAGCGCCGCCGCCACGGGAGCGTCTTGTTCCCCCAAAAATCCCGCGCTTTGTAAGCTGGGTCGGGCCAAGGCGACGGCCAAGAGCAGAATCGCCAGACAACGGGCAATTAACAGGAGCAAATGCCGTAGATTCAGGGTGCGGCGGTTGGCCAGCTCCCGCAGTTTGACAAATCGCAAGGCCGGAAACACCACCAACCGCGGCTGCTTGCGCATGATAAGGTGGAGAATGATCGGCGCGGCGACCAGGCCCACGCCCGCTAACAGCCACGGTGTCAAAAATGTCAAACCCATGCGGAGCGGCTGTTAAGAATGTCCCTTACCGCCGCGGCTTGTCTGTGTTCCAAACTGTTCCAGTTCCCAGACTATTCAAGCTGGCGGGCTACCTTCATAATAGAGGTTGATCGCCCTGTTGCCAAACGGACAAATTGGATATCGCCATGCCGCAAACGCTCTTTGAACGCATTATCGCCCGCGAGATTCCCGCCGACATTGTGTACGAGGATGAACTTTGCCTCGCTTTTCGGGATATTCACCCCCAAGCGCCGACGCATATCCTGGTCATTCCCAAAGAACCGATTCCCGCCGTCGATCAACTACAACCCGGACATGCGGCCCTCTTGGGACATTTGTGGCTAGTGATTCGCCAACTGGCCCAGTCCGCCGGACTAGAAAATGGTTACCGCGTGGTCGTGAACAACGGTCCCGACGGCGGGCAAACCGTCAACCACCTGCATTTCCACCTGCTGGGTGGCCGAGCTTTGAGCTGGCCACCGGGATAGGGGGTGGATCGTAGTGCGGACTTAAGTCCGTAACTCCAGGGATGTAGTGTGGACTTAAGTCCGCAAATCAATGGACGGGCGAAAAAATTGCCACTTCCTAAAGCGGATTGATCGGGCCGTTGGCCCTTTCCTTGTATGTTGCTTTTGACCTAGGGCGGCGCTGCGCTTGCCCTAGGCTGGGATAGGTTGGGCCTTTGGCCCACAAAATGCCTTTGGTAAGTAAAGGCTAGGATATTCGCACAAGGCACAGAATTTGACGGTAGTAGTGCAAATTACTTGGTTTACGGGCTAAAACCCTTACCATGTCCGTTACTCTGGCTCCGCCGATGGGCGGCCTTTTCCCGGGCGATTTGGCCCTTTGGGACGTGGTCCTTCGCCTGGAGCGCCTGGCTCACCCGGATTTGCTCCGCCAGGGCGGAAAAGTCCCGGTCGACCCGGTCCCCCTTCGCCACCGGGGCCGGGACGGGGGCCACCCATGGGACGCAGTTCTTCGCGGTCAAGCTGGCCATCGTTGTTCTTATCCAAACTTTTGAGGGCTTCCGCGGCATTGGCGATTTCATCGGCGGATATGGTGCCGTCCTTATCCGCATCCAGAACGATCATCAGTGGCCCCATGCCCATTCCCCCTGGACGGCCTGGACCACCTGGTCCACCGGGGCCACCGGGGCCACCTGGACCGCCAGGTCGACCTGGGCGGCCAGGACCACCGGGTCCACCCGGACCGCCGGGGCCTACAGGGCCTTCTGGGCCACCTGGACCTACGGCGGGAGGAGCTACCTCGGGGGGAGCGTCCGCCGGGGGTTTATCGTTCATTGCGGGATCAGGCGCGCTCCCTCCCGACAGTTCCCGCATTCGCTTCATTCCCGCCGTAAATTCTTCTTCGGTAATGCTGCCATCTTGGTCCTTGTCCGCCATTTTTAGCAGCCGGCCCAGGCGTTCGCGGCGTTCCTCGGGGACGTCATCGATCGAGACCTTGCCATCACCATCTTGATCGAGCCGTTTAAAGAGTTGGGCGGGGTTGATGCGATCAGCCAGGGGGTTGCCCCCCGGTCCGGCCAGACCACCGGGGAGGGCTTCTCCCGCTGGGGTTTTTTTGGCCAACCCCGCGGTAAATTCAGCCACGCTGAGTGTACCGTTGCCATCCTTGTCGGCGTTGCGCAGCAGTCGCGCAACCAGGCGTTTTTGCTCGGCGGGGACTTCGTCGGTGGCTAATTCGCCATCGGCGTTTTTGTCCAGTTCGGCAAACAGTTCCGCGTTTTTGGCTTCCACGGCGTCAGGTTTCGGCTGGGGGTCTTCGGCAAAAATCAGGCTCAGCGGCGTTACCAGGGTCAGGCTGGCGCAGCAGAGGGCATGTTTCCAAAAGCGTTTCATAGTGAATGGTCCTGAAAAAAAGGGAGCGCGGACCGGCAAAGTCCAACGTAAAAACGGCAAATTAATTTAAAAATGCCCGTGGTGCGACACCTACGGCTCATAAGAACTATAACGGTCCAGCGGGGCAAATGTCGCCTGGGGAAGCGAATAATTGGAAAAGGGCGTGGCTAAGGCTGGTTGGGAAACCCAGTTCAGAAACCCCGTGAGTGTGGCAAAGTCCCGTGTTTTTTGCAAAAACTTGCTAGCAATCAAGAATAAAATCCCCCGCTGCCAGGCTACCAATCTTGTCAGATTTTACTATTTTGCTTAGGATCCCATCGGAATAAAAATTCAAAATATTTCAGGGTACAAGCGAACAGATAGTTGGAGACTGCGTAAGACTGATGTGGGGAGTTCCCATCCTGGATTTAGTGCATACGGGGCCGAAAAGATTTGCAGGTCGGTTTTTGACGGTCAAATGGAGTTGATCGTTGTTATCTATCAAGCCGCAGGTTTGCCGATTGGCAGATGATACTTATTGATAAAGTAAGAACTTGTGGTCAGGTTGATGGAGCAACGTCTCCCTTTGGCGTGAATCATCGGACCGAATTTTTTGTTGGGTCGCTATTTCGTTGGGTCGGTGGCGTGTTTGGCGACTTGGATTCCCACGATGTTGTCATTCCGCCACACCCCGGGAAAAAATGCGACGAGAGCGTTGCGGGACGGTGATGTTTAGCCCGGAATTTTGATACCCGGCATGTTGAAGTTTAACAACATTGCCGCGCCCAAGGATTAAGTGTTCGCTCTGCACGCAATCGGAGCGATGCGTATGATCCGGTCAACAGGCATTTGGCGGGATTTTGGGTTTTTGGTCAGTTTTTTACCCGATGTTACCCAGTACAGGGTTGGTGATCCGGCTATCAAGCGCGTGCGGTTTGATCGCAATTTTTGAGAGGCCGGATTTCGCCCCACAAAATACATATTCCTTATGAGTCAAATGCGGTAGTTGTGTTGCGGGGTGTTCGCCCGCTACAAAAGGCCCGAGGTTGGCTGGGATTGTCCGAAAAACCCGTTCGGGTTTTTCCCCGGCAGACAACGGTCGACACGATTTTCCCGCGTTTGCACCGACGATGGTCGGTTTACCACGACTAGCGGAATTTGCCGGGTGACTCGCCCTGCCTGGTCGAATACCGCGTTTTTGGGAGAGTTAGATCATGCAAATTTACGGAACCGCCCACTTGCACGGACCCCAAGGCATCGGCACGCCGCACATTAACACCCGCTCCGGGGGAACCACCGGCGCGGCCAGCGGGATCGACACGCGCGACACGCTGGAGATTTCTAGCCAAGGTCTGTATGCGGAAAAGCTGGGGAATTTGCCCGACATTCGGGCCGATCGGGTGAATGCCATCCGTCAACAAATTGCCAGTGGCACTTATGAGACCGATGACAAACTCGACGCCGCCCTGGACCGCCTTTTAGACGAATTGGCGTAGAATGTGCTCTTCACAGTCCGCTGTGAAGAATAAATGTAGGGCAGAATATGCTGCTATGTGGCGGGATCTTCCCGGTTTCGCAGTATGAAGTAGTTCTGTTACGGCAGCGGGACGCTGTTTGGTACGTGGCCGGGACCTTCCAGGTTTCGCAGTATGAAGTAGTTCTGTTACGGCAGCGGGACGCTGCCTACTACTTTATTCGGCAGCGGGACGCTGCCTGCTACTTTCCCCGCCACGGGACGCCGGCTGCTACGCTAGGGAATTTCTCTTCCCTTCTAACTCGAAAAATTGCTTGCATTTCCCCCCCGCCAAGCGCAAACTCAAAGGCTGGGGGGAAAACTCTCCCGCCCACCCCGCCCGCCTCCGCCACAACTCGGCGGATCACAATCCGCCCTACAAATAGCCCCCGCTATCTACCAACTAAGAAGGTTCCCGCCGATGCGAACGTTTTCGTGGGCCTGTGCCTGCTTTAGTCTGTGGATCATTATCGTTGGTTTCACGCCCTGTGTGCGGGCGGATGGGCCTGCCATGCCCCCCGCGAACGCTGGCGAAGTCAGCTATCGCCACGACATCCGACCGCTCCTTTCCGACCGTTGTTACAAATGCCATGGCCCGGACGAGGCGCAGCGCCAGGCGGGGTTACGCCTGGACGTGGCCGAGGGTTTTACCGCCAAAACCGACTCGGGTGCAGTGGCGATCCTGGCTGGCAAAAGCGCGGAAAGTGAAGTGCTCCAGCGGATCACCTCCAGCGATCCCGCACTGAAAATGCCCCCTCCCGACAGCGGAAAAACGCTGACCGAGCAGGAAATTGAACTGATCCGCCGCTGGATCGATAGCGGCGCGCCGGTGCAGCAGCATTGGTCGTTTGTGGCTCCCACCCGGCCTGAACCCCCGACCGTGGCCAACGAATCATGGGCCAAAAACCCGCTTGATCGGTTTATTCTGGACCGGCTAAATCGCGAAAAGCTTACTCCCGCACCCTCCGCGGACAAAGTCACCCTCATCCGCCGCGTCACGCAAGATTTGACTGGTTTGCCACCGACCGTGGCCGAGATTGACGCGTTTTTGGCTGATGAAAGCCCCGAGGCCTACGAAAAGTTGGTGGATCGACTGCTGGCCTCTCCCCGCTACGGTGAACATCAGGCCCGCTACTGGCTGGATGCCGCCCGCTATGGCGACACGCACGGTTTGCACCTGGATAACGAACGCTCGATGTGGAAATATCGCGATTGGGTGATTGACGCCTATAACAACAATCAGCCCTATGACCAATTCGTGATCGAGCAACTGGCCGGGGATTTATTACCCGAACCGACTCCGCAGCAAAAAATCGCCACCGGCTTTAACCGCTGCAATGTCACCACCGGCGAGGGGGGGTCCATCGATGAGGAGGTGTTGGTCCGTTATGCCGTGGACCGGGTGGAGACCACCGCCACGGTTTTCTTGGGCCTGACCGCGGGCTGTGCGGTTTGCCATGACCACAAATATGATCCCCTGACCCAAAAAGAGTTCTATCAGTTGTTTGCGTTCTTTTATAGCACGCAGGACGCGGCGATGGACGGCAATCAATTGCTTCCTCCCCCTTCCATTAAAATTGCCTCCGCCGAACAAGAACAAAAACGCCGCGAACTGGATGAGCGATTAACCGCCTTGCGAACGCAAATTAGCGAAAAACTGGCCAGTACCCAGTACACCGACCCTGGTCCTCCGGCGGACACAAAATTAGGAGAAACCCAGGAATTTGTCTGGATCGAGGATGACCTGCCTGCCGAGGCCAAGCCCGAAGGAGGTTGGGAATTTGTCACCGCTCCCGCGCCAGTCCATAGCGGCGAAAAATCGCACAAACGGACCGCCACGGGGTTAAGCCAACACTTTTTTACCGGGGCAAAAATCCCCCTCAAGGTCGGCGCCGGGGACAAACTGTTTGCCTATGTCTTCCTTGACCCCGCCAATCCTCCTAAGGAAATCATGCTCCAATGGAATGACGGCCAGTGGGAACATCGCGCTTATTGGGGCGAAAACGTCATTCCCTGGGGCGCGGATAACTCGGGTGCCCGTTACCGGGCGGGAGACCTGCCCGAAGCTGGCAAATGGGTCCGCCTGGAGGTCGAAGCCGCCCAAGTCGGCTTGAATCCCGGGGCCAATATCAATGGTTGGGCGTTTACCCAGCATGACGGGACCGTCCATTGGGACAAAGCGGGGATCGTGACCAAAACACCGCAAGGGACGCCCAACTTTGAATCGCAAATCGTGTGGGAAGAATACGCCAAAAGCAGCAATGAATTGCCCCAGCCCGTGAAGGACGCGCTAAAAATCGAAGCGGACAAGCGGGACGACGCCCAAAAGAAAGCGATCCGCGAGCATTTTTTACAGTATGTTCATCCGCAACTCAAAGAGACGTTTACGGAACAGCAGTCACAAATCACCGCCACTCAAAAGGAACGGGACGACCTGGAAAACTCGATCCCCAGCACGCTCGTCATGGCCGATATGGAAAACGAGCGGGAGACGCGATTGCTCATTCGCGGGCAATACGACAAAAAAGGGGACAAGGTGGGACGGGCTCTTCCTGCGTGGTTGCCGCCGCTCCCCGCCGGCGCGCCGCTGAACCGTTTAGGCTTGGCCAAATGGCTGGTCGATCCCAGCCACCCGCTGATGGCGCGGGTCACGGTCAATCGCCTATGGCAACAGTTTTTTGGACAGGGATTGGTTAAAACGGCCGAGGACTTTGGGGCGCAGGGGCAATTACCCACGCATCCCGAGCTTTTGGATTGGCTGGCGGTCGAATTTCGTGAAAGTGGCTGGAATGTGAAGCATTTGCTCAAGCTGATCGTCACGTCGCAGGCCTATCGTCAGTCCTCGGCGGTGACACCCGAACTGGTCCAGCGCGACCCAACGAACGAGTTATTTGCCCGCGGGCCGCGCTTTCGACTGGATGCCGAGGGGATCCGCGACGCGGCGCTGTTTGTCAGCGGGCTGATGGTCGAAAAAATCGGCGGAAAAAGCGTCAAGCCGCTCCAGCCGGAGGGGTTGTGGGAAGCGGTCGGCTTTATCGGCAGCAACACCCGCGAATTCAAACCCGATGCGGGAGAGGCGTTGTATCGGCGCAGCATGTACACCTTTTGGAAGCGGACCGCCCCGCCGCCAAATCTTTTGACCTTTGACGCCCCCAGCCGCGAATACTGCACCGTCCGTCGCGCCCGGACAAATACCCCCTTGCAGGCCCTGACGCTACTCAACGATCAGCAATTTGTCGAAGCTTCGCGGTTTTTTGCCGAACGGATCCTGTCAGAGGGAGGAGCCAACCCCGCCGAACGCCTGGCTTGGGCGTATCGCTCCGCCCTGGGTCGCAAGCCGACCGAAGTCGAGGCGGCGGTCCTGCAGCGCGTGCTGGATCGACAGTTGGAAATCTTTAAGGGGGATGTGGAAAGCGCGAAAAAGCTGCTGGCCGTCGGGCCCAAACCCGCCAACGCCGCGCTGGACCCGGCGGAACACGCGGCGTACACGCTAGTGGCGAATTTGATTTTGAACCTGGACGAATTTGTGACAAAAGAATAGCGATCAATATCAAATCTGAAATTTTAGATTTGAAACTGGTTTTGTCTTTCATTCTGAATTCATCATTCATACTTCTGACTTTATAACATGGACCCTCGCCTAGAATTTTTCCAACTCGAAACCCGCCGCTACTTCTTTGGTCGGATGGCCACCGGGCTGGGCGCGGCCGCGCTGGGATCGCTGATCTCGCCGCAATTACTGGCCAACGACGCCAGCGGCACATCTAGCGCGGTAAATAACACCGCGGCCACGGGTGGCGATCCCCTGGCGACCGTGCCCGGCGCGGCCCTGCCAAACTTGCATTATGCCCCCAAGGCCAAGCGGGTTATTTGGCTGTTTATGGCGGACGGACCGTCGCAGTTAGACTTGTTTGATTATAAGCCCAAGATGGCCGAATGGTACGACAAGGACCTGCCCGACACTGTCCGCAACGGCCAGCGGATCACCACCATGACCAGCGGTCAAGCGCGGTTTCCCATCGCGCCCACGATCTTTAAGTTTGCACAATCTGGCCAGCAGGGGGCGTGGTTTAGCGAATTAGTGCCGGAAATGGCCAAATTGGCGGACGATTTGTGTATTATTAAGTCCATGAACACCGAGGCGATCAACCACGATCCGGCGATTACCTTTATGACAACCGGCAGCCAAATTGCCGGTCGGCCCAGCCTGGGGGCGTGGCTATCATACGGCATTGGCAGCCCTAACGCCGATTTACCCTCGTTTGTCGTGCTGCATTCGCGCATTGCGAATGGCTCGCAGACGCAGGCGCTCTTTGCCCGGTTGTGGGGGTCGGGTTTTTTGCCAACCAAGCATCAGGGGGTTGCGCTCCGTTCGGTGGGCGACCCGGTCCTGTACCTTAGCAATCCGCCGGGTGTCTCCGGCGACGCCCGCCGCAATATGCTGGACGGCCTGGCCGAACTTAACCAGCAAAAACTAGCCGCCGTGGGCGATCCCGAAATCAACGCCCGCATCGCGCAGTATGAAATGGCCTTCCGCATGCAAACCAGCGTGCCAGAGCTGGTGGACATCGCCGCGGAGCCGCAAAATGTGCTGGATTTGTATGGGCCGGACGTGAAGGAACCGGGGACGTTTGCCTATAACTGCCTGCTGGCACGGCGATTAGCGCAGCGCGGCGTGCGGTTTACGCAGGTCTTTTTGCGGGGATGGGACCATCACGGCAGCCTGCCGTCTTCCATCAAGCAGCTTGCTCCGTACATGGACAAGGTTTGCGCGGGACTCATTCGCGACCTGAAGCAGCAGGGAATGCTGGAAGACACACTGGTCGTCTGGGGGGGAGAGTTTGGCCGGACGATTTATAGCCAAGGAACCCTGACCAAGGACAACTACGGCCGCGACCACCATCCGCGCTGCTTTACCATGCTGCTGGCTGGCGGAGGGGTCAAACCGGGCGTCGTGCATGGCGAGACGGATGACTTTAGCTACAACATCACGGATAAGCCGGTCCATGTGCACGACCTGAACGCCACGATCTTGCATCAGTTGGGCATCAACCACGAAAAGCTGACGTACCGCTTTCAGGGGCGCGATTTCCGCCTGACGGACGTGCATGGAAATGTGGTCAAAGAGATTTTGCTGTAAGCGCTAAGTTTCTGGTAGAAGGTGTTGTGCGGCTAAGGGTTGCGTGCGATGACTTCTTCCACAAGTTTTAGTTTTAGATAAAATTCGCGAGTTGTCTTGCCACTTACTTTGGACTCTTTAGCTTCCGTGCTGGCGGTTAATATTCCCCTGAGCTTTGACGATTGATAACGAAGGGTTAGTTCGTCTCCCGGATTGTTCTGGCTCAGATTTTCGTCCGCGGCCAAGATAATTCCCATACTTTCTGCGGTTTTTTGCAAATCGGTCACAGCCGCGACGACCGCTTTCTGCGCTTGGGGTGGATCTGTTGCCGATGTCAAAGCCAAGTATTCTATCAGGCCCAATTGTCCCGTGGGACTATTTTTGTGTTTGTTGTAGACCAAGGTGCCGTTGCTTGTACTAATGCCAAATTTATTTGCAACACACCATTCCCAAAACGGGGTAGTTTGATTCCGGAGTATAGGCTGCTGCCAAGTACCGCAGCCGGAAAAAACGATAACACAAACGAGCAGCGCAAGCTGGCATATCCAGGGATAAGGACTAGGACTGTAAACGCATTTTTTCATGACTGGTCAAGCTTCTCCAATCTCTTTCTTCTAACCCCGCCGCCAACGCCCATAGCAAATTGAGGCTAGTGCGGGGGTATTTGCGCTTTACCAAGTTATAGGCCCAGGTAGCTCCAACCCTCTGCAGTTCCTCGATTGTGGTTATCCCGCATTCCCTGAGGCAGCGTCCACTAGCAGGACCGATATTTCGGAGTTCTTCGATAGGTTGCGTCATCGAAGGGATTGCGACAGTGCGGAATAACGGCATGGATGCTATCGTTAATAGGAAAACTCCGTCCGCCAATAATACATTTTTATACTGGCATTTTAGACATTACTTTCTATTTAAACTATACTTTGACGCTCTTGACAGACGGAAAAAAATGCATATTGGCCCAGAATCATTTTATTGAATATTCCCCGTGCAAAATTCTTGATTATCGGCAAGGTTCTAATTAAATTTAGCGTCTGGCAGGGGATCGCTCAAATTTTCCACTCATGTTTCTCACAACCGGGAAAGGGACGCTCATGAACCACACCACATTTCGTTCTTGCTGGGTCGCGGCTTGGGTTTTTTGCTGCGCGCTGGTCGTTAGCCCGGCTTGGGGCACCATTTTACTTTTTGACAATGACCCGGATTTTACTAATTTTGGCATCCTCCCCGTCAACTACGGCGACAATGTCAACGCCTTGACCATGGGCACCTTTAACTATGGCCTGGGGAAAGGATTTACCCCCAATATTGCCTTGGATTACCGCACCCTGGATATCGCAGGCGGAAACAGCGCCACCCTCAATAACTACCTGACCACCTGGACGACAGGCTACAACGAGTTGATCGGCGTCGCGTATCCAACCGAGCCAACCAGTACTGGTGAAATCGCTTTTGTGCCCGAGCCTGGCTATGCCGTGCGACTCAATAGCTTTCAAGTGGGAAATTGGAGCTTTTTTGCTAAAAATCAGCACGCACGCTTATATGACGAGGATTACAACTTACTACAGACCTACCCGCTAGCGCTGCCTGGAAGCGGCAGCGGCTCGTCTGTCTTGGTAACCCCCAACTACACCCACGGGGGTAAATTAATCTTGCAATTTGGCTTGGACTGGAATGTGGGCATTGACAATGTGAATTTTGACCAGATTGTGATCCCTGAACCGAGTGTGGTGGCGGGTTTGGTGGTCCTGGTAATCTTTGCCAGCTACTGCCGTTTGCGACGAATGACCTGATTCATGCGCATTCCCATGATTTGCCATAAGTTGTTTATGGATGGCAGTTTATGTAATTTTAAGATCCTCTTGACGGTATTTTGCGGTACTGATAGAATGCAGGGCTTGCCACTTTTGGCATTGGATGGTTGAGTTGGCAAATGTGCTGTTACTGGCATTTGCCTGAGTATGTCAAACAACTTGATTTTTCCCTGGTAATTCCGGCGGTAATCAAGCGAAATTCATCGGAGCAACCCGTGGCCGCAGCCTCGCAAGAACGTATTCGCATTCGGATGGAAGCCTACGACCATACCGTGTTGGACCAAAGCGCGGCGGAAATCGTCGATACCGCCAAGCGGACCGATTCCGTTGTGCATGGGCCAATCCCGCTACCAACGCGGATTGAACGGTACACGGTGCTTTCCAGCCCGCATATTGATAAAAAGGCCCGCCAGCAATTTGAAATTCGGACGCACAAGCGGCTGATTGACATTATGCAGGCCACCGCCAAGACAATTGAAGCCCTCAATAAGCTGAGTTTGCCGGCAGGTGTTGATATTAAGATCAAAGCCAGCAGCCGGTCATAAGGGTCGTGTTTGCGGATTAGGGGGCTTGGGAAGAGATTGTTGTTGAGTCGGGTGGTTGGTGTAGGGTTTTAGGATTTCAATCGGAAAAATGGCATGCCGCCCCTTGTGGCGACATGTTCAATTCCGTAGGATAACGAATCTTTCCCCTTGGTCGGGTCGTTCTCGTCCTGGGGTGTGTAATTTTGGTTGTTTTTACCCGTTCCGTTTGTCCGTAAGGCATTCTTTGACTTGCATGACACGGATGCTCGGGGGATAAGGCAAGACATCTGGCGATTGGGCGGTAACTCCCATTCGCCGGACAAATCACCGCCTAGCGCGGGATTTGGTTCTTGTGCTTCCGCCAGCCAGACTGCGTAGGAATCATAGCCATGGCACTGGGATTACTCGGCCGCAAGGTCGGGATGACGCAAGTATTTAATGAAGCGGGGGAGGCTATCCCCGTTACGGTGATCCAGGCGGGTCCTTGTCACGTGCTGCAATTGCGCACGCGGGACCGTGATGGATACGAGGCGGTGCAAGTTGGCTATCTTGATAAACCACGTCGTCTGGCTTCTCGTGCACAGCGCGGCCAGGTTGCTCCCCTGGAAAGCAAGCGTTCTAAGCTGCGTGCCCAGGCTGGTGTTGAGCCAGCCGTAAAAGCCAATTGCGAACCCCAGCGTTATGTGCGGGAGTTTCGTGTACCCGCTGGCGACTTGGCCGTGGGCCAGCAGTTGCGGGTGGATCTCTTTAACGAAGTCAAAGCGGTCGATGTCACGGCCAATACCAAGGGGCGTGGTTATACCGGTGCCATGCGGCGTTGGGGCTTTAAGGGGAATCGCGCCACCCACGGTGTCAAGAAGTATCATCGCGGTATCGGCGGTACGAGCGGTAACACTCACCCCGCTCGTACGTTTAAGAACAAAAAGATGGCCGGTCATTATGGTAATGAACGGGTCACGACCAAGAATATCCAATTGGTGCGGGTGGATTTGGAAAATAACTTGTTGTTGATTCGCGGATCTGTTCCTGGTCCAGCGGGTGCTTTGGTGAGTATTCGTCCGACTAATATTAAGCGTTAGTCTTGGCGTTGAGCGTGGATTTTGGCTGCAATTTACCGGTCGCGTTGATGCGGCTGTTTGCCTAGCAGGTGCGATTATGGTCAGTTTGGTTGTCTATG
The DNA here is from genome assembly GCA_033762255.1 of Pirellulales bacterium. Lineage (NCBI taxonomy): Bacteria > Pseudomonadati > Planctomycetota > Planctomycetia > Pirellulales > Pirellulales bacterium. The sequence goes on from JANRLT010000040.1 coordinate 31,285, forward strand.
ATCGGGCGGGAAAAGAAGTCGGCACGATGGATGTCGATCCGGCGGTCTTTGCGCCCACGATCAATCGGCAGTTGTTGCATGATGTGGTGGTGATGTACCAGGCCAATCAGCGGCAGGGGACGTTTCGGACCAAGTCGCGCGGCATGGTGGCTGGGACCGGCAAAAAGATGTACCGTCAAAAAGGGACAGGCAACGCCCGTGCTGGTTCCAAGCAAAGCGGTGTGCGTCGTGGCGGGGGGCACATTTTTCGCAAGGATCCCCGCGATTTTAGCTATCGCTTGCCGCGCAAGGCGGTCCAGCTGGCCACCCGGATGGCGATTGCGGCCAAACTGCAAAGCAACCAGGTAACTGTGGTGGAGGACTTACACTTTGATAAACCGCGGACCCGCGAAATGGCGGCTATTTTGCGGGCGGTGCATTGCGCCGATCAGTCGCTCTTGGTGGGTTTGGCCCAGCATGACGAAAACGTGTATTTGTCCACGCGCAATATCGACAAGGTGGAAATCACCCCGGTGCGGGATTTGAACGCCTGGTCGATTTTGCGTCCCGCGCGGTTGCTATTAACCAAAAGCGCGCTTGAGCAGTTGACGCAGCAAGCGGCCGCCACGCCCAAGTCGCGCAGCCAGATGGCGGCTGCCGCCGGTTAGTGCGGGGTGTGGTTGGCGGGCGGGTATGGTGGGCCACATTGGTTGGATGTGGGCAATTGAAAATATGGTGGGTGCGGCGGCTGAATGGGGCCTAGGCTGTTTAGGTTGAGTGAGTGTTCGTAGGTAACGGGAATCCTTTGCAAGATTGAGTGATCATGTCGACTGAAAATGACAACCTGTCGCAGCCGGACCTGTTGCCCCCGCATCAGGTATTGATCCGCCCCTTAATTACCGAAAAGGGGACGGAGTTATCGGAATCCGATAACGTGTATGCTTTTCAGGTGAACAAAGCGGCGACCAAATATGATGTGCGCCGCGCGGTCGAGGAAATGTTTCATGTCAAGGTGCTGCGGGTGGCTATTCAAAACCGCAAGGGAAAACCCCGCCGCACGCGAGCGCGGATGAGCCAAACAGCGGATTGGAAGAAAGCGGTGGTCAAGCTGAGCGACGAGCACCGGATCGACTTTTTTTAATTAGTGGGTTGGTTGATTGGTTTTGGCGGCGGACGATTGTTAACCCTCCCCGCCGTTGTCACCGCACAACTGTTTGCCAGGACACATAGAATATCATGGGAATTCGACGATACAAACCGACTTCGCCGGGCCGCCGCGGCGCCACGGTCAGCGACTTTGCCGAGCTGACCAAAGGCTACACCGTGGAAAAGACCCTGACCCATCGCAAGAAAAAGCATGGCGGGCGGAACAATCAGGGGGTCATTACCGCGCGCCATCGTGGCGGGGGAAGCGTCCGCCAATATCGCTTGATCGATTTTCGTCGCGATAAGGACGGGATCCCGGCCAAGGTCGACTCGGTGCAGTATGATCCCAATCGCAGCGCTCGGATCGCCTTGTTGATTTATGCCGATGGAGAAAAGCGTTACGTTTTGGCTCCCGAGGGACTCACCGCCGGCATGACCGTGCAAAGCGGCCCCACGGCTCCGCCGACCGTGGGCAATGCGATGCCCCTGCGAAATATCCCCACCGGCATGCCGATTCATAATATTGAAATGCAGCCGGGTCGGGGCGGACGAATTTGTCGTTCGGCGGGGTCCAGCGCGACGTTAATGGCGCGCGAGGCGGATTGGGCCCAGATCACCATGCCCAGCGGTGAAATTCGCCGTATTCCTTCGGCCTGTCGGGCGACGATTGGCACGATGGGTAATTCCGATCACATGAATGTTGTGATTGGCAAGGCGGGGCGCAATCGCTGGAAAGGGATTCGTCCTTATGTCCGCGGCACGGCCATGAATCCGACCGACCATCCGCACGGTGGTGGTGAAGGTCGGACCAAGGGGGGGCGTCATCCGGTCAGTCCCACGGGCAAGAGCGCCAAAGGGGGCGGAACGCGCAAGCGCCGCAAACCCAGCAATTCCGCCATTGTGCGCCGCCGTCGGTCGCGGCGGTACGGTCAGATCAAGATCCCGCAGTAATTGTGGGTACTGTAATTTTTGTTACTGTAATTGTCAGCGCGCCACTGAGTGTCCGTTTGTTGCGGCTATTTGGATAACGGTTGGTTGGGTTGGTTTGCGGTGGGGACAAATATAAAGAATCCTTTTGGGGAGTTCCTGTTTCGATGAGTCGTTCGTCAAAAAAAGGTCCGTTTGTCGATCCCAAGGTTTATGCCAAGGTCGAAGCGATGAACAATTCCGGCCGCAAAGACCCGATCAAAACCTGGGCCCGCGCTTGCACCATCGTACCCGAATTTATCGGCCACACGTTTATGGTTCACAATGGCAAGGCCCACGTGAAAGTGTATGTGACCGAAGAGATGATTTTGCACAAACTGGGGGAATTTGCCCCGACGAGAACGTTTCGTGGCCATAGCGGCGCCAAAAAGGCCGAGGCCAAGCGGTAGTTGCCGGGCACGGTATTTACTAAGTAAGGCACTTACTGGGTACGGAAATCGATAGTCACACGGGTCGTATAGCGTTTTGGATGTTTTTTGGCGTTTAGTTTTTGTCGTGAGTTACGAATAGCCATGAGTTACATAGCCACCCATCGCTTTGCCCGGATCAGCGCCCGCAAGGTGCGGCCGATCGCGGATTTGGTTCGCGGCAAATACGCCGACGACGCTTTGGACATTTTGCGATACATGCCGCAACGGGGCGCACGCCTGCTGGAGGCGGTGATCAAAAGCGCGATTGGCAATGCCGAATCAAGCAACGAACGGGAATTGGAAAATTTGATTGTGGTAGATGCCCGCATCGACCAAGGTCCCATGTTCAAGCGGGTCCGCCCCCGGGCGCGGGGGATGGCCTTTATGGTTAAAAAGCGGAGCGCTCACATTCAGGTGCAGCTCGAGGTTTTGTAGGAGTAATGTTTGGGGAAATGGGGTTTTGCAGGTTCCGGTCCATTACCCAAAATGTGCTGATTCATCCGGGAAAGCCCTAGCGAACGAATTATTCAACTGTTTGAGACTTTCACTCTGGGAGTGGAAGTAACACCATCAGTAGTACCATCACCAGCAAAGTGTCGTAACACGTTGACAGGTCATATATGGGTCAAAAAGTCAATCCCGTCGGTTTTCGCGTTGGCATCATGGAAGGCTGGAAAAGCCGTTGGTATGCCAGCAAGCAAGAGTTCAAGGAACTTTTGCAGGAGGACCGCAAGATTCGCGAGTTTGTAAAGGAAAAATTCAAATTCGCCGGGATCCCCAAGATTGAAATTGAACGGACCCGCGACGAAGTCAAGGTGATTGTATTTGCCGCCCGTCCCGGTGTGATTATTGGTCGAAAGGGGCAGGACGTTGAAAAACTGCAAGAAGAATTACAAAACGAATTGGGTCGGCGGATCAATGTCAAAATTGAGGAAGTCGGCCGTCCTGAAATCCAGGCGCAGTTGGTGGCCGAGGATATCGCCGAACAACTGGCCAAACGGGCCAGCTTTCGCCGGACCATGAAACGGGCCACCGAAACCGCGATGGAAGGGGGGGCCAAGGGGATCAAAATCCAGTTGGCCGGCCGCCTGGGCGGGGCTGAAATGGCTCGTCGTGAAAAATCAATCGAGGGTTCAATGCCGCTCTCGACCCTGCGGGCAAAAATCGATTACGGCTTTGCCGAATCGGCCACGGCCCAGGGGCATATTGGCGTGCAGGTGTGGATCAATCAAGGGACTTATGACGAGGTGAACAATGGCGCTGATGCCCAAGAGAGTCAAGCACCGAAAAAGCCAAAGAGGACGTATAAGAGGTGAGGCCACCCGCGGCAACCGCGTGGTCTTTGGCGAATACGGTTTACAAACCACCCAGGGAGGTTGGGTCAGCGCCCAGACGATCGAAGCCGGTCGTGTGGCAGCCAGCCAGTACCTCCGCAACGAGGGTCGGTTGTATGTGCGGATGTTTCCGCACAAGTCGATTACCGCCAAACCGCTGGAAACCCGCATGGGTACCGGCAAGGCCGAGCCCGATTACTGGGCCGCGGTGCTGAAGCCCGGCATGGTTTTGTACGAGATTGGCGGCGTATCGGAAGAAGCTGCGCGGATGTGCTTGTCGCGTTTAGCGCACAAGATGCCCGTCCGAGTTCGCTTTATCAAGCGTCGTTCCACCTAGCGGAACTCCGCGGGTTAAGTTGGAGCTTGTGTGGTTGATCTGGTTTTTTGCCGGAACCTCCCTGAAAATTTTGTCGGTTCGAACGCCCGAGGTATGAGATGGAATCCGTCAGTGATTTACGTCAAATGAGCGATGAGCAAATCCGGCTAACCTGGAAGGATGCCGCGGAAAATCTATTTCGGCTGCGCCTGCAAAAGGCGACCGAAAAATTGGATGTTCCCAGCGCGCTCCGGGAAAACCGCCGGTTGATTGCCCGTTGTCAGACCATATTAAATGAGCGGCAACGTTTAGCCCAATAGCGGGGCTGTTGGCTAGGGCAGCGGAATGGATAACGCGGAATGGATAACGCGGAATGGATAACACAGTGCTTGGTCGAGGTCGGCTGGTTTGTATGGTGGCTGGTCATTTTTTGTTCCGATTTTTTTGAGGTTGGGTGCGGTATGCCGAAACGTTTGGCGGTGGGTGTGGTCAAAGCGGATAAAACGGCCAAGACGCGTCGGGTGGAAATCCCGCGCCTCGTGCGGCATGCCAAATACGGCAAGATTTTGCATCGCAAAACCATTTGCTATGTCCATGACGAACAAAACGAATCGCACCTGGGGGATACCGTGGAAATCCGCGAATGTCCGCCAAAATCCGCCCTCAAGCGTTGGGAGTTGGTTCGCATCATAGCCAAGAGCACCGCGGTCGACCTGGCGGCTATGCGTGCCGCCGCCAAACTGGAGGCCGCCGCCGCCGAGGAAGCGGCCGCCACGGTCGCGGCAAAGAAGTAAATCGCTTGGGCGACTCTTGGCGATTTATGGCAAAGATCGCCACGACTTTGGCGGAAGTGCGGAACGACATAAGGCGAAAATTGGCGTGGGCAGGTGCGGTGACAATTGGCTTTTGCGACATTTGGCTTTTGTGGCCATGCATGGCAGGTGAAGGACAGTAAATCATGATTCAAATGCAGACCCGCTTAACCGTGGCGGACAATACGGGCGCGAAAGAAGTGATGTGCTTTAAGGTTTTGGGGGGCAGCAAACGCCGCACCGCCAGCCTGGGGGACGTCATTATTTGCAGCGTCAAGACGGTGATCCCCGGCAGCGATGTCAAGAAAAAGGCCGTTGTCAAGGCCGTCGTGGTTCGTTGTCGCAAGCCGACCCGCCGTACCGACGGCAGTTATGTGCGGTTTGATAACAACGCCGTGGTACTGATCGATAACGACAAAAATCCCCGCGGCACCCGCATCTTTGGAGCTGTGGCCAAGGAACTGCGTGATCGCAATTTCATGAAGATTGTCAGCCTGGCCAGCGAGGTGGTGTGATGCATATCAAAGTTAATGATTTGGTTAAAATTTTGGCGGGCAATGACCAAGGCACCACCGGCAAAGTGCTCAAGGTGTACAAAGACCGCGAATTGGTCCTGGTGGAACAGGTCAATGTGGTTTTCAAGCACATGAAACGAAGCCGGCAAAACCCTCGCGGCGGCCGCCTGGAAAAAGAAATGCCCGTGTCCATCAGCAATGTCATGCTGGTTTGTCCGCGCTGCAATCAAGCCTCCCGCACCGGTGTCAGGATCGCGGATGATGGCATGAAATCGCGCTTTTGTAAAAAGTGCAAAGCCGATATTGGCGTCATTTCCAAAAAGAAAACGCCCGTCGCGAAAAAGTAATCCCTTGTTCGGCTCGAGCTGCGTCTTGGCGGACGCGTCGGGTTGCCTGATTGAGAACCGCCGAAATTTGATTTGTCCGAACTTAAGTTGATGTCGAGTACGACCATGGCCAAAAAAACCAAAGCCGCGCCCGCAGCCGCCGTCGCCGAGGGACCCCCTCCCACCCCGCGCCTGCTGGAACAATATAAAACCCGCATCCTGCCCGAATTGTCCAAAAAATTCGGCCGTACCAATCCCATGAATCTGCCCAAGGTTCAAAAGGTGGTGGTCAACATGGGCGTGGGAAGCGCGACAGTCGAAAAGAAGCACCTGGAAGAAGCGGTGGCGGCGATGACCCAAATCACCGGCCAAAAGCCGCTGGTTACCACCAGTCGGCATTCGATTTCGGGCTTTAAATTAAGAGAAAACCTCCCCATCGGGTGCAAGGTGACCCTGCGGGGACTTCGCATGTACGAGTTTTTGGATCGCCTGTTTTCGCTGGCGTTGCCCCGTGTGCGCGACTTTCGCGGTCTGCCCAAGAACGCGTTTGACGGTCGGGGAAATTACAGCCTGGGCTTGAGCGAGCAGTTGGTGTTTCCCGAGCTTAATCCTGATAAATACACCCGTCCCCAGGGGATGAATATCACGATATGCATTTCCGGCAGTTCGGATGAGGAATCCCGCGAATTGCTGCGTGAGATGGGGCTACCGTTTAAGACGGATGAAAATACCGGCAAGAAAGGCTCGGCAAAGGCTTAGTCGCCTGGTTTTTCGGCGGACCAGCTAGCCACTGTTGTGTGGCGTTGAGCCGCTGTAATCCCGTTGTCGCGATCGGCGGCGGGTTGTTGTTACTTTAATGTCCTTGGTGGAATTCATGGCAAGCACTTCCAAGATTGTCAAATCCCAGCGAAAACCCAAATTCTCGTCGCGGCTGAATCGCCGTTGCCTGAACTGTGGCCGTTCGCGGGCGGTATATCGCAAATTCGGCCTGTGCCGGATCTGTTTTCGTAAATTGGCTGACCAAGGCTTAATTCCCGGCGTCCGCAAGGCGAGTTGGTAAAGGAACCCATAACCCATGATGACTGATCCGATCGCCGATATGTTAACGCGGATTCGCAATGCGGTCCGCATTGAACGGCCCATTGTGGAAATGCCTGTTTCCTCGGTAAAGCGCGGCTTGGCCGAAGTGCTGAAGCGCGAGGGATTTATTTGGGATTGGCAAGAGTTGGAATCCCAGCCGGTCAATCAATTGCGGCTGGAGTTAAAATACGGCCCCAACGGGGAGCGGGTGATCCGCCATATCAAACGGGTCAGCAAACCGGGGCGGCGCGTGTTTAGCCGTTCCGCCGCGTTAAAGCCGATTTTGAATGGATTAGGCATAACCATCCTGAGCACCAGCAAGGGAGTGGTTAGCGACCGCGAAGCCCGCCAACAAAAGCTGGGGGGCGAGGTCTTGTGCGAATTGTGGTAATCGCTGGCGGCGCGACTTAGCACGGTCGGTGTTCCGCGGTAATCCCTTCCCCTGGACCAAATTGCCGCCTTTATCGGTTTGCCCGCGGGGTTGTTAGCGCTGGTTGATTCCGCGGTTTAGTGGTGATTTTTTATTTCGAGTTTTCCAAAGGCTGGTTGTCATGTCCCGCATCGGAAAAATCCCGGTTACCGTTCCCGCTGGCGTTAAGGTCGCCGTGGAAGGTCTGCGCGTCAACGTCGAAGGCCCCCAGGGAAAACTGTCCGAAACGTTTCACCCCTTGGCCACAATTACCCTGGAGGACGGGGGTAAAAAAGTCGTCATCGGCCGGGTGGATGAATCGCGCCTGGGTCGGTCCGTCCACGGTCTGACACGCGCGCTCATTAAAAATATGGTCGAAGGTGTTAGCAAAGGTTACGAGAAAAAGCTGGAAATTGTGGGTGTCGGTTATTTGGCCGCCATCCAAAAGAACACCCTGCAATTGCGGGTCGGCTATGCCAATGAAATCCAGATGCCGATTCCCCCCGACCTAAAAGTCACCTGCCCCGACCAGACGCATGTGGTGATCAAGGGGATTGATAAACAAAAAGTGGGTCAATTTGCCGCCGAAGTCCGCTCGCAACGCAAACCCGAACCCTACAAGGGAAAGGGAATTCGTTACGAAGGGGAACAAGTCCGCCGCAAGGCTGGCAAGGCCGTTACCAAGTAGTCATTTTTTTGGGTGGGCGCGGCTTGGTCCGCCACCCGCGCATGCCGCCCCTGGTTTGATTTTACGGGTGGCGTTGTCCGCCTACCGTTTGTTATTTTTTGTGTTTCGCCAAACCCCCCGCGGGTTTGTACACAACACGCCGCGAGTATCCGTCATGTATCACAAAAGCCGCAAATCCACCCAAAAACTCCGCCGCCGCCGCCGGATCAGCAATAAGGTACACCGTGTATCTTCGCGCCCGCGCCTGTGCGTGTTTCGCTCTTTAAAGCATATGTACGCCCAGGTGATTGATGATGCCCAGGGTCGGACGTTGGCTTCGGCCAGCACCCTAGACGAGGGGATCAAGGGGATGGTTGCCAAAGGGGGAAATGTCGGTGCCGCCCAGGCGGTGGGCAAGGTATTGGCCGAACGGGCGTTGGCGGCGGGTGTGACCGAGGTTTGCTTTGATCGACGGGAATTCAAATATCATGGGCGGATTGCCGCCCTGGCCGATGCCGCCCGCGAGGGGGGCTTGCAGTTTTAATTGAAGTTTTTCGCCTTTCCTAGGTTCAACTGTGAGAATTGATTGTGGCTAACGAATCATCCAATCGCGGCGAATTGACCGACAAGATCATTGCCATTCGCCGTTGCGCCACCGTGGTCAAAGGGGGCCGGCGGTTCAGCTTTGCCGGCATGGTCGTGGTCGGCGATGGCCGTGGCCGCGTGGGGCAGGGCTATGGCAAGGCAAACGAAGTCCCCCCCAGCGTGGACAAGGCGACCAAGGACGCCACAAAAAATATGAAGTCCGTTCCCTTGGCCGATAATACCATTCCCCACACGGTTACCGGCAAATATGGCACTTCCAAGGTCGTATTATTGCCCGCCAGTCCCGGTACCGGAATTATCGCCGGCGCGGCGGTTCGCGCCGTTTGCGAGGCGGTCGGCATTCACGACGTCCTGAGCAAGTGTTACGGTTCCACCAACGCCATGAATCTGGTCAAAGCCACCATGCGGGCTTTGGCCCAATTACGCACGCGCTCCGAAGTGGAACGTCTGCGGGGAGTCACACTGTCATGAATATTCACGACGTCAATCAAGGCATTCGCAAATACAAAAACCGCAAACGGATCGGTCGCGGTCCTGGTTCGGGTCATGGAAAAACCTCTGGACGCGGTCATAAGGGCCAGGGGCAAATTTCCGGCTGGAAACAATCCGTGGTCTTTGAAAGCGGCTCGAGCAGCCCCCTGGTTCGCCGTATTCCCAAACGCGGTTTTAACAACCAGTGGGCCCGCGAGGTTTTTGCCGTAAATCTGGGTTCCATCGAAAAGCTGTTTGAAACGGGCGAGGAAGTCACCATCGCCACGCTCAAGGCGAAGGGGCTGGCGAATGGCCGGTTTGACTTTTTAAAGATTTTGTCCCAAGGCAATCTGACCAAAAAGTTAAAATTCTACGCCCATAAATACAGCGCGGCGGCCCGGGAGAAGATCTCCCAGGCGGGGGGCGAGATCGTGGAGCTACCGGGACCAGCCCCAGTGGTAAAAAACAAGCAAAAATCGTAATCTAAAGCTGTATTGTTGATGAAATGGGGTTTTTACCCGGGTAAACGCCGTGTCATTTCGCTTGTGGGCTGGGGTTTGGCGGCGGTTGGGATGTGGGCGGTTGATAGTTTGACAGACAATGGGTGTCAAATTTTGCCGGTAAGTGTCCGGACAACGGGGAATTTCACTGATCGCTCTGGCCACAGCCGCAAACTGTGGCTAATTTTTTGTGGGTGTGAAATTTTTCCCCGATTCCCTTATAATTCAGGCTGGAGAGCGCGCAGCGGATTCCTGACACAGACAGTTGCCGTCAGGGATTGCCGATTTTGCCTCTACCGCATCACCAGGGACGATATATGTTAGAAAAACTGCGGGTTGTCTTTACTATTCCGGAACTGCGCAACAAGATCTTTTTGACGTTGGCGCTGCTGGCCGTTTATCGGATTGGTTGGCAAGTGCCGTTGCCGGTTTTTAACCAGCAGGCTTTGCGGGATCTGGCGGGACAAAGCGGCGATGGGCTAGCCAACGTCATGCGCACCGTCGCGATCTTTAGCGCGACCAATTTGCAGGGGGCCACGATTTTTGGTCTGGGGATCATGCCGTACATTTCGGCTTCGATCATTTTACAACTGATGGCCACCTTTTATCCCCCGCTTGAGGCATTGCAAAAAGAAGGCGAAGCGGGGCGCAAGAAAATCAATCAGTACACGCGTTTATTAACCGTGGCGTTGGCCCTGATTCAAAGCTACTTGATCCTGGGCTATTCCTCGGGCAATGGCTCCGTCTTGCCGGAGTTTCTGAATGATCCCAAAAATCTGCAGAGCGGCATGATCTGGTACTGGCAAATCATCTGTGTGTTGATCATGACCACCGGAACGGTGTTTTTAATGTGGTTGGGGGAACAAATCGACGAATATGGCATCGGCAATGGAATTAGTCTGCTGATCATGGCGAACATTTTGTCGGAATTGCCCGGAGCCATGTACAACTCGAGCGACCGTTTTACGCTGGAGTTGGGTGGCTCGGGGGATGGACGCTACGGGGTAGAGTACATCATCTTGTTGCTGGGTCTATTTTACGCGGTGGTGTTGGGGGTTATCATGATGACCCTGGGCCAGCGGCGGATTCCCACGCACAGCGCCAAGCATGTCAAAGGAAACAAAGTCTACGGCGGAACCAAGGAATATCTCCCCTTAAAGGTGAATCAATCGGGGGTGATGCCGATCATCTTTGCCAGCAGTTTGTTGCTGTTTCCGCAGTTCTTCTTTACCTCGATCGCGAACTTCTTTAAAGGGCAGGGGGTGGTCAGCTCCCTGGCTAATGCCCTCAATGACCAGCATTCGCTGACCTACATGACGATCTTCGTGGGTTTGATCTTTTTCTTTTGCTTCTTTTGGACCGCGATCAGTTTTAATCCCAAGGATATCGCGGATAATTTGAAAAACATGGGGGCCTTTATCCCCGGACACCGCCCGGGGACACCCACGGCCAGTTATCTGGAAAAAGTCATGGTGCGGATCACCTATATTGGGGCGGGTTTTTTGGCGTTGGTGGCGATTTTGCCCTTGGTGTTGGGGAGCATTATTGACTTGCCGTCGCAAATCACGGTGTTTTATGGCGGGACCAGCCTGTTGATTGCGGTCAGTGTCGCGTTTGATTTGGTGCAAAAGATAGACAGCCATTTGGTGATGAGGAACTATCGCGGACTTTTGCAATAATTTACGAGAGAGGCGGCGGGTGGTAGGTGGCGGAGTAGAACGGGTGAATTTGGCTGAACCACAGGGGCTGCGTCCCGGATCGGGGACGCGCATTTGCGTTTGGCCCACCGTGGCGGCGGAACACGGAATTTTCGCGGGATCGCCGCGTTTTTTTTCGCCACCAAATCACGTGCGCGAGCGACACGGACATGAGGGTGATTTTTATCGGACCACCGGGCGCGGGCAAAGGAACGCAATCCCAGCGTTTGCTCCGCTATCTGGGAATCCCGCATGTCTCCACCGGAGATCTTCTGCGGGAGGCCGTCCGACTGCATACCCCCGAGGGGCTCCTGGCCGAAAAATACATGAACGAGGGGCATTTGGTCCCCGACCCCATCATGATCAAATTGGTGGGGCAGCGGCTGGATCAGCCTGATTGCCGGGTGGGGTGCCTGTTGGATGGATTCCCCCGCACGCTGGGCCAGGCGCAGGCCTTGGACGAATATTTGCTGGGACATCAAATTCCCCTGCATGTGGTTTTGGAATTGCGGGTGAACGAAGAAGTATTAATCCAGCGTTTGGCGGGGCGGGGTCGGGTGGATGATGAACCAGCGGTGATTCGCCAGCGATTTCACACCTATCGCGAGCGGACCGAGCCCCTTTTAGATTACTATCGACAACGGGGTTTATTAGAGACGATCAACGGCATCGGCACCACCGACGAGGTTTTTGAGCGGATTCGGGCCGCGCTCGAGCGGCACCGCATCCAGCCGAATTAATCGTATAATGAACGGGCGGTAAGGCGTGGCGGGTGGATATTTTATCCAGGCATTAAATTTTGCGGGTGAAACGCGGTAATGCGACGCAGCACGGAAAAATCGACACAACTTCCCAGCCTCAAATCCGCGCGGGAACTTTCGCTCATGCGCCGCGCGGGAATTGTCAACTGGGGCGCGCATCAAATCATCAAACGAATGGTCAAGCCCGGCGCGACCACGCTGGAAATCGACCAGGCGGTGGAACGCTATTTTGCCAAACACCAGGCCATTCCCCTGTTTAAGGGGGTGCCGGGAAAAATTCCCTTTCCCGCCGTCTGTTGCATTTCCCTTAACGACGAGGTTGTGCACGGCATTCCTAAAAACAAGCCCCTGGTCGAGGGGGACATTGTCAGCATTGATACGGGGTGTCGGCTCAACGGTTGGTGCGCTGACTCCGCCCTGACCCACGCCGTGGGCAAAGTCCACCCCGAGACCCAACGCCTGCTGGATGTGACCCTGGGTTGCTTAAATCTGGCAATCGATCTCATGGGCAAAAAAAAGTATTGGGGCGAAGTCGCCGAGCAAATGGCCATCTTTGTCCGCTCCGCCGGCTATAGCGTGGTGGAAAATTTTGTCGGGCATGGCATTGGTCGGGGAATGCACGAAGAGCCTCAGGTTCCTAACTTTGTAAATACCGCGTTTCGCCGCAATCATGATTTCAAACTAGAGCCGGGCCTGGTCATCGCCGTGGAACCGATGGTCAATATGGGAAGCAAAAAAGTCAAAGCCCACCCGGATCAATGGACACAGACGACTCAAGATGGCCGCCCGAGCGCGCATTTTGAACATACCGTGGCCATCACCGAAAATGGTCCCTGGGTCCTCACCGCCGCCCCCCAACCGGAAGAATTTGCCCAATATCAATTACCGGTCATCGAATAATCCCAATTTTAACAAAAAAAGTCACCGGGCGGGGCCTTGCTAGGGGGGGCCAGACCCCGATATACTAACTTTCTTCCAATTTTTTTGAATAAATCGTGGGTGTGAGTCATGAAAGTTCGAGCTAGCATCAAGCGGATTTGCGACGCCTGCAAGATTGTCCGTCGCCGGGGAGTGGTGTTTGTGGTTTGCAGCAACCCCCGCCATAAGCAGCGTCAGGGTTAAAACCGGTTGTTTTTGTGACTCCAAATTTTTGAGCCAGCCATTTTTGTGATGGCGGTGTTTTTTTTGGTGTGGATTGGTCGGGCGCCGAGCCACGCTAGTTGTTGGCTGGGTCATGCATCCCGGCGTTTAAACATTCATTTTTTGGTTTTTTAGCGGTGAACTGATGCCTCGTTTGATGGGTGTGGACATTCCGGCGGACAAGCCCACGGTTTTCTCGCTGCAGTATTTGTATGGCGTGGGACCGGTCATCGCGCGTGAATTATGTCAAAAAGCGGGCGTGGATCCGCAGGCAAATGCCCGGGATATGACCGAGGCGGAAGTCGCGCGAATCGCCACGTTGTTAGACAAGGATTACACGGTAGAAGGGCAACTGCGGCGGGTAACGCAGCAGAATGTCCAGCGACTAAAGGACATCGGTTGTTACCGCGGCACCCGGCACAAACGTAATTTGCCAGTTCGGGGCCAACGGACCCGTACCAACGCTCGCACCCGCAAAGGGCCAAAGAAAACCGTGGCGGGCAAGAAGGGTGTCAAGGATCTAAAGTAGGTTGAACGGGGCGGGGTGATTTTTGTGCCCTGGTCGGGTGTTCGATTTTTTAGCTGGGTCGGTTACGGCAAAGTCGGTTGGTTTAGCTGTGGGTGTTGTTGGGCGAAATTTTTTTGTAGGGGAGAGTTGATTCGTGGCAAAGCAAAGTCAAGCAAGTTCGCAGGCTAATAAGCGCAAGAAAATCCGCCGCAATGTTTCCGCCGGAATTGCGCATATCAAGGCGACATTTAATAACACCACGGTGACCATTACCGATACCAAGGGGGACGCCCTGTGTTGGTCAAGCGCGGGGACCACCGGTTTTAAGGGAAGCCGCAAAAGCACTCCTTATGCCGGTCAATGCGCCGCCCAGCAATGTGCCGAAAAGGCCAGCAAATTTGGCGTGAAAGAGATTGAAGTGCGGGTGAAGGGACCGGGCGCCGGTCGTGAAAGCGCGATCACCGCGTTGCAGGCCGCCGGTATGTCGATCAAGAGTATCGAGGATGTTACCCCGCTGCCGCATAATGGCTGCCGCCCCCCGAAAAAGCGGCGGGTGTAATTACGCTTGTTGGTAGATGATTTTCGGCTGGATGAATTTAATTGGCTTGATTGTCCCTTTTTGCTTTTTTCGTTAATCAGAGCGGTTATGGCCCGTACCACTGGACCCGTTTGTCGCTTGTGCCGCCGTGACGGCATGAAGTTGTTTTTAAAAGGCACCCGTTGCGATACGCCGAAGTGCGCGTTTGAACGGCGGGATGTGCCGCCGGGGATGCACAACACCAAGCGCGGCAAACTGACCGACTATGGGTTGCACCTGCGCGAAAAGCAAAAGGTTAAGCATTATTATGGCGTGCTAGAGCGGCAATTTCGCGGCTACTTTGACCGGGCGAACCGGGGCAAGGGAAACACCGGCGAAGCCCTCATGAGTCTGCTGGAACGGCGGTTAGATAACATCGTGCATCGACTGGGCTTTGCCCAATCCCGGGCGCAGGCCCGGCAGTTGATTGTGCACGGTCATATCACGGTTAACGGCCACCGGTTGGATATTCCCAGTTATCTGGTCAAGATGGGGGACGTTATCCGGGTAAAAAACCGCGTCAAGAGCCTGCAGGCGGTGACCGGCATCCTGGCGGAGAACACGCATGGCGTGCCTGACTTTTTAAGCCGGATCGAAGGAGGCATTCCAGAAGGCCGGGTGAACCGCCTGCCCGCCGCGGATGACGTCTCCATACCGGTCCAGGCCAACTTGATTATCGAGTTGTGCTCCAAGTAATCCAGTTAAACAAGAATAATTGTGGCCCCGCCGCGTGGCGGTTGCCCCCCGAACAATTGTGTATGCGGGTGTCGAGGTCTTATGGGAGCGCGCAAGGTGATGCCCGCTCCGCTCGACGATGCCTGTGTTTCATGTAAAAATTTTTGCCCCGCGGGGCAAAGGTTTTTTTAGGAGTTGTAATCCATGCATATTCGTTGGCGCGGTTTTGAACTTCCCAGTAATGTTACGTGCGATTACCGCACGCTGACCCCCACTTACGGCAAGTTCGTGGCGGAGCCGTTTGAACGTGGATTTGGCGTGACCATTGGCAACAGCTTGCGGCGCATTCTCCTTTCCAGCCTGGAGGGGAGCGCTGTGACCCAGATTAAGATTTTGGGCGCGCAGCACGAATTTAGCACGCTGCCGGGCGTGGTGGAGGACATGACCGATGTCGTCCTCAACATCAAGTCGCTCGTCATCAAGAATCACACGGATTCGACAAAAGTCATTCGCATTGAAAAGTCCAAGCGGGGCCTGGTGACCGGTGCCGACATCGTGACCGACGACACGGTTGAGGTCATTAACAAGAACCATGTGATTGCCACCTTGACCGAAGACGTCAAATTTGAGGTGGAAATGGTGATTGAAAACGGCCGGGGCTATATCCCCGCGACGGAACACAGCGCCAACGTGCAGGAAATCGGGATCATCCCGGTGGACGCCGTGTACAGCCCGGTTACCCGCGTTCGTTATGATATTGAGGAAACCCGCGTCGGCCAAAAGACCAACTACGACAAGCTGACCTTAGAAATCTGGACCAATGGCTCGCTCCACCCGGAGATGGCGCTGGTCGAAGCGGCAAAAATCCTTCGCAAGCACTTAAATCCATTTGTCCAGTACAATGAACTGGGACCACGCGTGACCACGACCGCCCGCTCGGCCGGGGGGGGTGGTTTGGATCCCTCCATCGAGGCCAAGCTGAACATGAGTCTGGCCGAACTAAAGCTTTCCGTCCGGGCCACCAATTGCCTGGAAAGCGAGAATATCAACACCGTGCGCGACTTGGTCGTCCGTAACGAGGACCAACTGCTGGAAGTTCGCAACTTTGGCGAGACTACCCTCCGCGAAGTCCGTGATAAACTCGCGGAGTTGGGTCTACGCCTGGGCATGCGGTTGCCAGCGGCGGTGGCGGCGGTTTAGCCCCCCGGCCAGGATCCTTCGTTAGCAGCAGCGTTTTTATTTCGTGGCCAGTTTTTGGCAGGCATTTATTTCCATCATTGCCAGCGCGGCGGTTGCCACCGCCGCGCGGCGCTTGACAAATTGTGAGTGTGGGTTATGCGTCATCGTCGTAAAGGCCGGGTTTTAGGTCGTTCCCCCAGCCATCAGCGCGCCTTGCTGAAGAACCTGGCCAGCGCTCTGTTCCTGACCGAAAAACTCTACGAAGAAGGGACAGAAGGGAAACCCAAAGTCGCCGGTCGGATCATCACCACCCTGCCCAAGGCCAAGGAAGTCCGCCCCGTGGTCGAGCGATGCATCACCCTGGCGATTCGTTCGCAAGAGTCGCTGGAGGCGGCCCGCCCGTTTGGTCCGCCGACTAATGCCGACGGCGAAATCGACCGTCGCGGCGAGGCGTACAAATCCTGGCGCAAAAGCCCCGATTGGACCAAGTGGACGCAGGCCATCGCACCCCATGTCGAGGCTCGTCGCCGCGTCGCCACCCTGCTAGGCAACAAAGAAGCCATGCGGCTTTGCTTTGACCAAGTTGCCCCGCGCTTTCTTAGCCGTCCCGGTGGTTACACCCGCATCCTCAAATTGGCCAAGCCCCGCCTGGGAGATGCCGGCCAGCGCGTTTTGCTGGAATTTGTGGGCCAGTCGGCTGCTGTGGCGACCGCTCCGGAGATCGAGGCATAGTTATTATATTGATGTTTTTTTGCCGTCCCCGGTTAACTTAGTTTGTCGCGGTTATTGCTAGCATTTTTGCATTCCCCGTTTCCAGTATTGCCGGGCTGGAACGGGTGGATTTCTTGGTGTCTGGGACAGGCGGCCCCAGTTACTTCTATTTTTGTTTTTCTAGCCCGAGGGATTTCTTGGGTGAAGAGGCCATAAGTTCGGATTGACCCTGGCTTCGCACGGGGATATTCTTGGCGATCGGCATATTCAATTTTTATTCAACGCGGGACGCGGCACATGTCGCGGCGTGGAACTCAGTCAATTGGGTGAGAAGCCTCTTATAGCTCAACTATGGTATGAGCCTACTCAAGGATGGGTGGCATGCGTTGGCGGGCAATTTGCCATTTTTTGCATCTGTTAGGCGCGGGATTGGCCTGTTGCGCGCTGGCGGGTTGCCGGCTAAATTGGGTCGCGCCGACCGGACGTTCCCCTCTCAAATCGTTTGAACTGGCGGAGGGGCAATCCGCGCTGGAAATTTACAGTATTCGTTCTCCCCGCGTTAGTACCGCCGCCGCCGCCGAAATGTGGCAAGGAGTCGACGAATTTGCCTTGTCAGACGAAACCCGCCGTCAATTGGCCGCCAATGGACTGCGGGCCGGCGTGGTGACTGGCACGCCAAATCCCGTGCTGGCAAAGTTATTGGCCCAGCAAACCCAGCCGCTTACCAGCGACGAACTTGGGGAATTTGTTGGCGATACAGCAAATTCCACAGAGGCCCCCGGTGAACCCCCTCAATCTCCTGCCGAATTGATTGATGAAATCCCGCTAGCGGATAATGGGGGAACCCTGTCAGCGGAAAAAACAGAGGCCTCTCCCCCGACTGATGCGCCAACCGCCGCGGTGGCGGCGATGGCCCTGGGGAGCGAGCCTTGTGTGCGGCGGAACACGCTGCATTTGATTCCTGGTCAATCGGCGGAAGTGCAGGCGGGTGGAGAGCACGCGACTTGGCCGCTGTTGTACAATAATCAAGGTCGGATTGAGGGCCAATCCCTCACCCAAGCGCGGGGTGTTTGGCGGTTGCAGTTGCAATCCGCCGTGAATCGTGGAGTAAGAGTGCGGCTTTTGCCGGAAATCCAGCATGGGGTTGCTAGGCAACACTGGGTAGGCGAGGAAGGCATCATTCGCCAGGAAATTCGCAAGCCCCGGCTGACTTTAGAGCATTTGTCCATCTCCGCGCAGCTTTTGCCGGGCCAGATGCTGGTGATCGCCCCCGTGCCCGATCGGCCGGGAAGTCTGGGGCATTATTTTCTAGGCCATCAGGTCCAGGGAGAGACCGAGCCAAAGGTACTGGCCATTCGTCTTGCCCAAAACAAACTTGATCCGTTACTGCAATCGACGGATGAGTGATCTGGCCGGGTCCACGGCATGCATTTTTAGGGATTTTCGCCCCCTGTTGTGCCCGCCTATTTCCGCATAGAATACGATTTTTGGCCAGGGCGGCCGGGATGTGGCCAAAGTTTGTTTTTCGCGGTTTTTCCCTTGCAGGAGTGGTGTTATGCCCTTGGTGCCGATGCGCATTTTGTTGGATCACGCGGCCGAGCATGGTTATGGTTTGGCGGCGTTCAATGTCAACAATATGGAACAGATACAATCCATCATGGAAGCGGCCAAGGAAACCAACTCGCCGGTAATCGTGCAGGCGTCCCGCGGGGCCCGCGGTTATTCGCAGGATAACTACCTTCGGCACCTGATGTTGGCCGCCGCCGAGTTATACCCCAAGATTCCCATTGCCATGCACCAGGATCATGGCAACAGTCCCCAGACCTGCCTGAGCGCCATCGAGAACGGCTTTACCAGCGTGATGATGGACGGATCGTTGGCCGAGGATGGCAAAAGCCCCGCGGATTACGATTACAACGTGAAAGTCACCGCCGAGGTGGTCAAGCTGGCCCACGCCCGCGGCGTCAGCGTGGAAGGAGAGTTGGGCTGTCTGGGATCGCTGGAGCATGGCGAAGGGGAACAAGAGGACGGCCATGGCGCGGTGGGTAAACTAAGCCACGATCAATTGCTAACCGACCCCGACGAGGCGGAGCGTTTTGTGCGGGATACCGGCGTGGACGCGCTGGCTGTGGCCATCGGCACCAGCCACGGCGCTTACAAATTTACCCGCAAGCCCGACGGTGAAGTCCTGGCCATGAAGCGCATCGAGGAAATCCACCGCCGCCTGCCGAACTGCCACTTGGTCATGCATGGCTCGTCCAGCGTGCCGCAAGAGCTGCAGGATATCATTAACAAATTCGGCGGTAAAATGCCGCAGACCTGGGGCGTGCCGGTGGAGGAAATCCAGCGCGGCATTAAACACGGTGTGCGTAAAATCAATGTCGACACCGACAATCGCATGGCCATTACCGGCGCGATTCGCCAGGTGCTGTGGTCGCATCCCGATAAATTCGACCCTCGGGATTACCTCAAACCGGCCCGCGACGCCATGAAGAAAATCTGCGCCGAGCGAATGGTCCAATTTGGCCAGGCGGGGAACGCGGATAAAATCAAGCCGGTCTCCTTGGATGAAATGGCGCAGCGCTATTTAAAGAAGTAAAGCGCAAAACGAGCACGCATTTCATTTTTGAACAGGAGTAAGCAGCGAGAGCGGAGGAAATACAAATCTCTTCTCTGCTACCTTCGCTACCTCCTGTTCAATTGCATTTTGAACAAAGTAAACAAAGGGATCAAAGAATTGCCGAAAACTTGTTTTGTTGACTTCGGTGCTTTTTGTGAAGTAACGATTCGGCATTTCTGACTTTCACCGGGATTTGGCTGTTGTCCCACGCCGCTTATTTATCCGCCGACTTAACGGGACAACTGGTCTTTTTGGGGACTGGCACTTCGGTCGGCGTCCCCTGCATTGGTTGCGGTTGCCCGGTGTGCGCTAGCGCTCATCCCCGTAACCAGCGGCTCCGTAGCAGCATCGCCCTGGGCTTGCCCGGGGGGACGCTTTTGGTGGACACCACGCCCGATCTGCGGCAGCAGCTATTAAGGGAGCGAATCGGCGTCGCCCACGCGATTTTGTACACCCACGATCATGCCGACCATGTCATGGGCCTGGATGATGTGCGGGTATTTTCGTTTTACCTGGGGGGGGCGATACCCGTTTATTGCGAGGAACAGGTGGAAGCTCGCCTGCGCAAGAGCTTTGATTATGCCTTTGCCCCCGAGTCCAAAAATTACGCCGGTGGCGTGCCGACATTGGATTTTCGCCGCGTGGAGCTGGCCCCTTTTGATGTCCTGGGGACGCGGGTGGTGCCGCTGCGACTGCGACATGGACGGTTTGAGGTGCTGGGTTTTCGCTTTGGAAATGTGGCGTATTGCACCGACACCAACGGCATACCCGCGGAAAGCCAAGAGTTACTAGCCGATCTGGATGTGCTGATTTTGGACGCGCTTCGTCCCCGGCCGCATGTATCGCACTTTAGCCTGCAAGAAGCCATTGACATGGCGCAGCGCTTAGGTGCCCGCCGGACCATCTTTACCCACATGGGACACGAGATTGACCATGAACACGTCAGCGCGGAACTGCCCGACGGGATGGAACTGGCTTTTGACGGGCTGCGCGTGGCGTTAAGCTAGGGTGATTGGGAAGAATTCTTGTTCTGCAAACCGCCAAAATACCGCGGAAAATTTTGATTTGATGTGGGTTGTGTAAATATTATTATTTTTCTTCACTTGGTTGCTGGATGTGAATAAAATTTCTGGCAAATGCGAATAAAGCAGGGATTTTGCTCCTTTCGGCCACTTGTTTCCACACAGGTTCCTCTGATGAGCGAGTGAATATCAGATCGTTCAGTATCAAATCGTCCCAACCGATTGACAGGAACAGAAACCATGGCGGGCATGCGCGGATCCGCGGCTTTTTGGCCGGGGAATAGGATATGTTGTTTGATTATTGTACCCCTGGTAATGATTTGTAGCGGAGTTCGGGCAAATCCCGTCTTGGCGCAACAGTCCCAGGTGAACGCGTTACCCGCCGCCAAAGCGGCTGAGCCCCCGCCACTTTTGCCTTCGGGTAAATTGACCAAAGTGCAGGAGCGGCAACTAGGCGCGGCTTTGGCCAGCTATCGCCGCTATGCCCGTTCCCCGCGCCATCGAGCCGCGGCGGTGGAAAAGGCGATCACCTATGGGCCAGAGGGCATCGCCCGGATCCGGCATTTGATTGTGAAGGATCTGGAGCCGCAACTTAGCAAGTATCGGGGTTTATTTACCGAGGCGGCTTGGGCCACATCCCAATCGCGATTGCAAGCGATTTCATCCGCGGAAGTAACCCAGTTGCGGCAGTCGGTGCTGGAGTTGACCAAAGAAGAACAACTAACCAAACCACAGATTGTGGCCGTGGCTGATCCGGCGGTCGCCCGATTGGGTGAATTGTTGCTCATGGACCGGACCGAGATCTTTGCCAAATCGCCGGACCTGCAAACACGGCGTGAAAAAATGGCCGAGCTGGGCCGCCTATGGGAACTTTGCGCCGTGGCCGAATATCGCTTGATTGCGCAAGGTACTGAAAAAGTTGGCGAGCAGCCCAATTTTCAAATGTATCTCCAGCGGGAAGAAGAACTAGCGGTCAAACTAGCTGGGCCGATGACCGACCAGGATCGGCAAGTTTTAGCCAAAAACGAAAAACTCGCCGCGGACCTCGATCCCGAGGAATCCCGTTGTATCCTGGAGCTTAATCTGCTGCGGGGCCTCTTGGGCCTGAACGTGCTAGAGATTGATCCGGCGCTTGTCGCTGCTTCACGGGACCATAGCCAGGATATGCGCGAGCTGAAGTTTTTCGCCCACGAGTCCCCCGTCACCGGCAAAAAGACCCCCTGGGACCGGGCGGTCAATTTCAAAACCACGGCCGACGGTGAAAATATCTTTATGGGCTCTCCGCTGGGGAATGAGGCCCACCTAGCGTGGTTTCATAGCCCGGGGCATTTTAAGAACCAACTGGGCGACCACCGGCGGATTGGCGTGGGCAAATCCGTGGCCCACTGGACGCAAATGTTTGGCGGGTGATACCCTAAGGGGATGCCGCATTTTTCCGCCACCGCCGTTTTGTTGGATGTCGAGGGAACAACCTCGTCAATCTCGTTCGTCACCGATGTGTTGTTTCCCTATGCCGCCGCGCGGGTGGAGGGGTTTTTACAGGCAACATGGGACGAACCCGCGACCCGCCGCGCGCTGGAACTCATTGCCCGGGACGCCGATAAAGATTCCTGGGAAAAATGGTCCGCCGACCGAGACCCCCAACAGGCATTGGATTTGGTCTTGCAGGAAGTGCGCCGCCTGATGGCGGGAGATGTCAAGGCCACGGGACTCAAGGAACTGCAGGGACTCATCTGGCGAGGTGGCTTTGAAAGTGGCGAACTCCAATCGCATGTCTATGACGATGTGCCTCCATGGCTGGCGGAATGCCAGCGGCGGGGCGTCCCGGTGCGGATTTATTCATCAGGCAGTATCGCCGCTCAACAGCTTTTTTTTGCCCATACCGTGCGAGGGAATCTCTTGCCCTACCTGAGTGGCCATTATGACACAACGACTGGTCCCAAGCGGGATAAAGCCAGCTACGCCAAGATTGCCGCCGACTATGATTATCCGCCGGATGCGATCCTTTTTGCCAGCGATATCGTGGCGGAACTGGACGCCGCCCGCGCCGCCGGAATGCAAACGGTGCTGCTGGTCCGACCGGAAAATGCGGCGGCCGAGGGGCACCCGCATCCCGTGGCCCATGATTTTGCCCGGATTATATTATCAGGTTGACGATGGTGGCGAATTCGCGGGGTCTGTTGCCGCATAGCGGGACTCAAAATCATTCCAGAGCTGTTCCCCCAGGCAGTATCCTCCCAGGGGGGCCAAGATAAGCCCCGCCCCCACGCTCCAGGCCAGATTCCACTCCATCAGCAGCGCTAATCCAATCCCCCAGGCCAAGCCCCCCGGCAGTCCGCAGGATAAAATTCCCACTTGCCAAATATACGCGGCCCGGCCCCGCTGTCGCCATACAGACCACCAATCGTACTGCTGCGCCGTCAGTTGGGTTAAACTCTGGCTAGACATACATTGCCCCTGAAAAAAAGTAAAAAAGTGGTTTAATCCGCGAATAAATCAGCTACCGGGAGAAATTCCGTTTCGACCTCGGGGGGAGAGCCGGTGTTGGATTTGTCGGTGGAGCGGGCATCACGCAGCAGTCCGGCTAACCGGGCCAGGCTGGTGGCTTTGTGCTGCTCCCGCCAATTTGGCGACTCGGCCAAGAGGGCAAACTCCGCGTCGGGAAGTTCCGCATCAAAGTGATTTTCCAGAATTAGCATCAGCTCGACGCCATCCAGCTCGTCCATTTTTAATTCGGCCAGGGTGGTCTCCGGCTTGACGGTCGCGCGGTCCACGCCCATAAAATCCGCGGCGATCTGGCAAACTTGATCCTGATTCGTGCCGCTCACGGGTTTTATGTCATAACTTCGCGAACATTCATAATCCGGGAACAGATAGTAGGTCAGGCCCAGTAACCCCAGATAAATGACTGCCATGACGGGATTGTGGCGCATTGCGATACCTGTTTTAAATGAATGAGTGAATAAGGTCCCGGCGGGATGAATTCGCGTTAGGGTTACGAATGGCGTGCCGCGGCAATCTCCGCTGTGCCGAATGGCGTTGCGGGGCCGAACCTCTTAGAAAGTCTATCTTATAAATTCGCGGCGGGTTATGGCGATTATGCGGAATTTATGACCGCTAACCAATTGGTTTTACATCTAGGCCAATGAGCCCCTCACTTACGAAACGTCCCCTGTACCTCCAGTTGCAGCTTGCCCGCGTTATCGCTGACGTCGCTATCATAGATGCGCACCAGCAGCCGCCCGGATAGCTTGGGTATGAGCTTCAGGCTTTGGCCGATGACAAAGGCTTTGTTTTCCTTGGGATTTCCCGTGTCGATCATCCCAATCAGCGCGCCCAGGTTAAAGTCGCGCAGGTCCTCCGGGATGGGGACCCCGTCGGGGCCGATTTTATAACTGATATTAAAAATCCAGCTTCCCTCGGCGGTAAAGACCAGCGGCTTGCCCGCGATTACCACCAGACCCGTGTCCTGCCAGTCCTTATTGGCAAAGACATCCACCACCTTTTTTTGAGCGCTCGCTTCGCGCTGCAGATATTCGTTCAGCTTTAATTTCGCTGGCTCGTAATCGGGAAACAAATACAATATCTCTTCATAACAAATGCGGGCCGAGTCCAGATCGTTGGCCTTTTCGTATTCTTGGGCCAGCTTGACGGTCTTTTCGACAAAGTCCTTATACAGCACCTGCAATTTTGGATCAGTCGGGACTTTTCGTTCCTTGGCCGGATCGCCGCTATTGGAACGGTCGCGATGGGCCTTGTCCAATTCGCTTTTCAGGATCTCCGCCGGGGATTTGCCCGCGCGTCCGCTGGGACGCGGCCCCGGCTGGGCCAGGACCGTCAGCGATAACAGGCAGATACCCAGTCCCGTCCACCCTGTAAAAACAGAAATTCGCCGCCAGCCAGAATTGGCCATCGAAAGCTCCCGCCAAAACGAGTAATTTAAAACCGTCTCAATCTATTTTATTCGAAAAGTTCAGAATTTTTCTTCCGGCGAGTGAAATAAAACGATGAAATTTGTGAATGGAGCGGGCGGACCAATTTTTATCAAGCAGGCAAATTAGGCCCTAGGGACACCGCTCAATCTTCAGGGTGGGATAACTCCCGCGCTAGCGTCAGCACTGGTAAATCGTGCGCATAGGGCTGATGCGTGCCGTGGGGGGCGCCCGCCACGGGGGGTTCGTGAAAGCCGCGGCCCAAGGTCTGGCCCGGATTATTTTTCGCCAAGCGAGTGGCCAGGGGGGAATAATTTAGAAAATTGCGCAGCATGTCCGTCCCCTGGGGCGTGAGAAAACTTTCGGGGTGGAACTGCAGGCCAAAAAGGGGGAATTGCCGATGTTGAATCGCCATGATTTCGCGTTGGCGGCGGTCCGGCAAATCGGACCAGGCGGTGATTTCAAAGTCGGGGTGGAGTGTTTCCGGCTCGATCACCAGACTGTGGTAGCGCGTCGCGGAAAGAGGATTTGGTAGCCCGGCGAACAGGCCGCGGCCGTTATGGTGGATCTGGTCAACCTTGCCATGCATGAGCCGAGGCGCGCGGACGATCTTGCCACCGGTCGCCTGGCCGATGGACTGGTGCCCCAGGCACACGCCCAGGATGGGGAGCTTGCCTGCCAGGCGTTCGATCAGAGGGACGCTGATGCCAGCCTCGGTCGGGGTGCAAGGGCCGGGGCTGATAATCAAATGCGTGGGGGCGAGCGCGACGGCGTCCTCCACGGTCAGTTGGTCGTTGCGGACCACCCGCAAGTCAATCGCGGGATCAATCTCGCCTAATCGCTGGACCAGATTGTAGGTAAACGAGTCGTAGTTATCGATGAGCAGAATCATGCGGGAGGGTTGGCCAAAGCGAAGACTAGTAAATGTAAAAAGGATTTCTAACAGGAGGAAGCGGAGGAAGCAGAGAAACAGCAGAAAGCTTTTAAGTGAATATTTATCCGATCATATAGTTAGATGCTGTTTGGCGGAAGGGTCATTGGTCCAGAGCCAGGTAAAATCAATCGCGACACACCATCGACCAATCGTTCGGCATGGAAATTGATAAGTCAGCCCAATGGAATATTCAATCACTTCATATAAGACAAGGTAATTGTCTTGTGAATCGGGATGACTGTTTCGACTGCCTTAACTTCCACTAAGAGTGCTTTGTCAACCAAAATATCAAAACGTAACTCTTCCGTGCGAAATATGTCCTTATATTTAATTTTTAACGATTGTTGGGACTCAGTTTGATAACCACGCAGCTTTAACTCATGGCGGAGCGCCCACTCATAAATTGATTCGATTAATCCGGGCCCAAAATAACGATGTACTTCTATTGCCGCGGCGATTGTGGGTCCTGTAAGCTCTTGTGCCTGAGGAAAAAGTGGATGCATCAATTCAACCGGATAAAAGTGCCCGTCGGGTAACTATTATTGCACAGAATAAACCACTCTGCTCCCTCTGCTTCCTCCTGTTTAAAATGTATTTTTGGAATCTCAAAAACAAACAATGTCATCTGGGAATTTTATCCGGCATCAGGCTCAATCCCTTCACAGTCCGCCTTCAATAGCCGCGTTGATCATATTGTACGTTAGGCTGTCCGCGCGCTGGTAATCAGGATGCATAGAGCTTAAAAAAAAGGTTGAAAAAATCCTTCGTTAACTTCGTTTCCTTTTGTTTTTATATTTCCCCCCTTCACTCCAATAGAGCGCTCGGGTGCGCCACGCGCGTCACCAGCGGCAGGACCTGCGGTTGATAAATCGTGGTGTAGGCCTGGGCGGTGCGGTGGACATCCAGGGCGGCTTGGTCCACCCAATGTTCATTCAGGATAAAGAGTGACGGATCGTTGACCGATTGGCTGGCCTCAAAGCGCAGGCAACCTGGCTCGGTCCGGGAGAGACGCGCGGCAGCCCCCAAAAGTTCGCGCACTTTGGCGATGTCGTCTGGTTGTTTGACCGTCAGCAGAATGTGCAGTTGCAACATAAAAAATCATCCCTTTGGCGACAAAATGTGTAGGGCGGAAATGGTTCCGCCAAGATTTAACATTATCGTGGCGGATCACGATCCGCTCTACGGAAATAATCCTGTTATAACTGTCGATCTTCCCAAACTTTCTTTTTCGCCTTGAGTAGTCGACTCATCGCGTCGTCTGGCTCTTCGGTTGTCGTTTGCGGCGGGGCAGGGGAGGGGGAACCCTGGCCTGTGCGGTTTACCAGTGGATGACCGCTGCTTTTGCCCGTGGGGGACTCCAGATTTGCCAGGTCTCCCGTCGGAAGGGGGGCGTTGGCAGCCCCTCCCGCGGAATTGACGGGATGCAGCGTTACCGCGGCTCGGCGTTCGTCTAGCTCTTGCCGCAATTCGGCTTTGCGGGACTTGAGCCGATTCATGGCCACTGCGGGGGCCAGTTCGGCTGTTTGGCCGCGCAGCCGCAACCAACCCGCCCGCAATTGATCCCCCAGCCAGCCCCAATCCAGCGCGACACGGCGGTTGAATACATCGGCAAAAAACAGGCAAGCCCCCGCAAATAGCACCCAGGGCCAAATGTCCTGGCTACTCTGCGCTTTGGCCAGATTGTGCCGAAAGGTGTCCACCGCCAGCCAATCCTCCAGCTTAGCCCCGTTGATATAGGTCCCCGGCTCGCTGCCGGTGGTTGGTAGTTGGGCCAGTTCGCGCAGCAGCGCTTCGTTTGGCTCGCGATCGAGAAATTCTGGAGAGTACGGGACATTGACCCCCGCCATGATAGGGGCCATACCCTGGCCCGGGGCCAACATGGCAAAATAATTGCCGCTCGTGCTGGCGGGGAACTCCGCCACATAGCGGCCCGGCGCGACCTGCTTGATGGATAGATCGCGGGGCTTCATGTCAGGGCCGAGCACGCTCCCCCCCATGCTAAGAAAGTTCAAGAACTCGTCTTCTTTATCCAGGGCCGTGATGACCAGCCGGACTTTGCCTTCTTGAACCTCGGTATTGACGGTGAATTTGCCCGTATCTCCCGCGGGGCGCATGCTCCAGCGGACCATCTGGCTAAAAAAGCGGTCGTAATCCGCCGATTGGGTCCAAGAGTTGGCCCATTTGCGGCCAGAGTCGGTGGTCCAGGCGACGGCCTTGCCCAGGCCAAAGTTCCAGCTAGCCAACAGCGTGTTGTATTTTTCGTCTCCGTCGTTTGGCAGCGGTGCGACTAAACTGACCTCGACCAGCGGATGATTTTTGACCGTGGTGCGGACATATCCGGTAAAAGGGGGGAGCGTCCCTTCGATCCCCTTGAG
This sequence comes from Pirellulales bacterium, assembly GCA_033762255.1. Lineage (NCBI taxonomy): Bacteria > Pseudomonadati > Planctomycetota > Planctomycetia > Pirellulales > Pirellulales bacterium. Next base: position 58,974 of record JANRLT010000040.1, read on the forward strand.
CATTTCGTGCGGGTATTTGCGAATGGGCTGCAAACCCGACTGATTTTCATAAATGAGGGGGCGGGAGATTTTGCGCGCTTCCTGCATAAAGATGCGGGGCAGGGCCTTGTACGAGTTGACTTGATAAAACTTTCCCTGGCCCGCCACGGCCAGGGACGCCAACAGCGCGGAGTCCGCATCTGCCCCCATGGCAATGGTCGATACCGTGATCCCGTCCTTGCGAATGGCGCGGATCATTTGCTCGTAGCCCGCTCCTTCGGTTTGGCCGTCGGTCAGGATGATCATGTGCCGGGTCGCGGCGTCCTTGACTTTTTTTAGCTCTTCATACGCCAGGCGTATCCCCGGCTCCATGTTGGTTCCGCCGCCGCTGCCAATATTGGCAATCTGGCGCTTGATCGTATGCCCTTTTTCCCCTTTTTTGGTCGCGGGAACCACCATATAGCCAAAGGAGTCAAACGACGTGACCGTCACATAGTCCCACGGTTGCAGCACATCGATCGTGGCAATCGTCGCCTCAATCGCCATTTGTAGTTTATTTCCCATCATTGACCCCGAACGGTCGATCACCATCGCTAGCGCGCCCACGGGGGCGACCTTGGCATTGCGAATTTGAAATTCCACGGGAAGTGCTTCTTCCAGTTCGGTATTCGCCCAACCTCCCGCCCCAAAGCTATGTTCCCCCCCCAGCATGATTAGCCCCGCCCCCATTTGCTGTGTATTGCGCACCAACAGCGAAATCTGCTCGTCGGTAAAGGCCTCGCGCGGGACATTGGCCAATATCACGCTGTCAAACGGCTGCAACTCTCCTAGACTGGTAAATAGCTCCTGCGTGTTGCGCTTGGTGACTTGCAAGTTTTCTTCTTTCAGCCGCTGGATCAAATAATCATAATCGCCGCCGGTCGCGCCGGTCTCTTCGTTAATGTACTCGATAAGCAACACCTGCCCCTGCCCGCGCACCTGGGTAAACGCGCTCGCCTGGTTGTTTTGCGAGAGGTTGTCCTGGGCCTTGCTGGCGGGTGTAAAGTGGGCCTCATACGTGTAAAAGTCCGCCCCTTTGATCTCTTCGCGGACGGTAAAAACCTGCTTGCCGGGGGCGACGTTGACCTCCTGTTCCGAAAGCGTTTCTTCCCTGCCGCCGCTTTTGCGCACGATCTTGAGCTTTCCCGGCACGCGCGTGGCTTGGTTTTTTTGCGCTGGCGACAGATTATTAAGCACCACCTGAATGTCAAACGGCTGGCCGCTATTGACATCCGTGGGAATCGTCAGCTTTTCCACCGCCACTTCGGCCCGCGCGGGATATCGGATCGGCACCACGTCAATTCCCACGCCCACCTCCGCCAGACGGCGGGCCTGCTCGCGGGCGTCCCCTAGGTTTTCATTGCCATCACAGATAATTACAATCCTCCCGGCCGAATCCTCCGGCAGTGTCGCTTGGGCCAGTTTGATCGCCCCGGCCAGATTGGTGGCGTCGGTCTCGATCCGGCTTTCGATGGTTTCGGGGATGCGGATTTCCGCCGCATGGGGGGGATGTTCGATCGTCGCCTCGCGGGCAAAGACGATCACCCCCGCGTTATCCTGGGTGGCGGCTTTGCGGTGCTGGCGGATTTCCTCATTGACGTAGCGGATCATCAAGCGGCGGGTGTCGTCGGGAATGCTGAGCGATTGATCTAGCAAGTAAACGACGGTCAGTTTCTCGCTAGTGCGGTGAAAGCGAATTTCGGCGAGGGAAAGAATCACCGCCAAGAGTACCAGGGTACGCAGGCCCAGGGCTAGCCATTTGCGGCCACGTCCCAGTCCCGAGAGCGAGCGCAGACTCCACCACCAGAGAAGGGGCACGAGGGCCAGCAGCCACAACCAACCCGGCGCGTTAAAGACGAGGGACCAGGGGAGCATGGGTAAAATATATTGGACGGGAGAGTTATTTATTGCAAGTGAATCATGCCTTAGTGGCAGTTTCTTTATTTTGACCGTCCCCCGGCAGAAAGTAAAGCAAATCCCGCCCGCAGCGTTAGCAAGGGATTGACCCACAGCTTCAGCAATCCAGCCCGCAGCGTGAGCAAGGGAGATCAGCCCTCAGCGTGAGCAAGGGTTTATGCCGCAGCGTCAGCAAGGGGGACTAGCCCGCAGCGTGAGCAAATCTAGCCCGCAGCGTCAGCAAGGGGGACTAACCCGCGGCGTGAGCAAGGGGACGTCTTAGCAAAACGAGACTCTTACACCCACCTCAATGATTTTAGCGTGGATTATTCCCGGGTTACCATGAGCTTTTTTTAATCCCATTGGACAAATCACCCAGCGAGAGCAGGCCGGGGTGAGGGAATTTAACCGCAACATGGTTGCGTAACGCCAGCATGATCCATCAGTCCGTTGTGCCGGTACACAACGCTCTTGGCGCAAAATTGAGCGAGAACGCGTATCGATGCAGCCCCACCGCAGAAACCCTGGCCACTTGCTAACGCCGGCGCCAGGTGGCTACTTGCTAGCGGTCGCCTTGGGCGTGATAACGGTGCGTAATCCAGCGAGGGCCATCCAGGCAATGGGTAACAGTCCACACACGACAGCGACGGCAATTTGAGTCATGGTTTTGCTCAGGAAGGGAAAGAGTGCCAACTGCCAAAATCTATACATTACGTTGCCAGAGAGGGGAATCACGTCACTGACAAAGCTGGATTACCTGTCATTCCTAGCGAAAGCGAGAATCGCCCCCGGACAGAAACCAGTAGAAAAATTTATTACGAAAAAGTTGTGAGAGATGTTCAAAATAGTTAAATTCGTGAAGCGGGGATGACGATAATCGGCAGTTTGATTTTGGCTATCTGCCTGTTGTGATTGCTTTGGATGACCTTCCCTTGCCGTCCAATTCCACTCATTAATTGGCTAAATGCGAAGAATGCTGGAACCAATCACCGCCGAGCAGGTTGATATTCCCTACCACCCATGTGGATCAAGGGAGTATTCTTTGCGCCGAGAACTTTCTTGCGCTCCCCCCACGTTGCGTGCATTGCAATTGCGATGTGAAGTTGTGGGATTACCACATTCAATGCGTGCTTCCAGCGAATCAGCCGCAGTCCTCGCTTGTGGTTGTGGAATTCGGGATTTGTCCGACAGATTTAGGTTTGCTGGCCATACGTGAATTAATGGAAGTCACTATTTTAATTTCCACCCTGGCATTTTCTTTTATTTTTTTGATATTTCAGGTTGTGTATCCCCCATACTTAATGCTGTTTATAGTTATAGTTTTGGCAGGAATTTTCTTAAACAGATACTTATCCCAACCAAAGCGACTATCTTTTAGATTCGTCCAAGATAATAAATATTTGGCAATCAGCGGATGCTGCCCGCAGTTCTTGGATTCCGTGGAAAGTTACCTGCGGCTACCGCACGAGCAGCGATTAACGGGGCACACAACACTGGTGGAAGAGGCCGCTCGATTAACTCGCGCCGGTGACAAGATTGCCATTATGGGCTCTGATTTGATTTGTCAGCCAGGTGTTGTACTGCCAGCCCGATGCGCGCAGTGCGACCAGCAACTTGCGCGGGACGAAAACCTTAATCAAAAAGTTTTTGGATTTACATTGAATCCTGTGGAAAGATGGATCTGTTTCTGTTTACTCTTGCTGAACAGCATTCTGGGCCTCTTGGTCTTCGGCTTTATTTCAAAGTATAAATCACGATTGCCCTACCCAAGAATCGAGTATTGGCTTTGTCGCGCTCATAATAATTTGACTTCGCATGCTGCAACTTGGGAATACTTAGGATACTTACTAGTGGGGTTTTTTCAGTTTCCATTCCTCATCATCATGCTTAGAGAACTCACTGAAAAGAAAACCACCAATTTACCCTGGATCATCCTAATATCAAATTTTGTCGCGGTAGGGACAATTATGTTAATTGCCTACTATTGGGAAACCTTAAAACCATCCGAGCGTCCCAGCACATCCAACGCGGATACGATTATCATCCATAATTGCCATCCCGATTTTCTAGCCAGAATTGAAAGCGAACTAACGCAAAAGCAATAAGCCTTGGACACCCCGTGTCCAAGGCTCTTGCGTGAATGATGTTGCTGCAATTTTCGCTAACCCTGTGCGCCCTTGATGCGCGGGGTCTCCTTATGCCTTGGCCGCGTCAATCATCTGTTGCAACATCGCCTTGGGCCGGGCACCTAGGATGCGCTCCACGGGCTGGCCCCCCTTAAAAATGATCAAGGTCGGGATCGATTCCACCTGATATTGAGTGGCGTAGTTTTGATTGTCGTCCACGTTGACCTTGACGACTTTTAGCGTTCCCTGGTTTTCCGCGGCCAGTTCCTCGACCATCGGGGCGATCTGGCGGCAGGGGCCGCACCAGGGGGCCCAAAAATCGACCATCACCGGGATGTGCGACTGCAAAACTTCATTGGGAAATGTGGCGTCTGTGACTTCTAGGGCTTGTCCCACGGGAATTTCCTCTCTGCGGCGACCGCAAAATAAGCGTTTTTTATGATCCACGGGCATTGTGCCGCGAAATCTCCAAAGTGCCTGAATTCTAGGAACGCCCCGGCGGGATGTCAACTTGATCGCGGTTTTTGTTAACAAACAAGAAACGCCCACACAAAGCATCCCGATTTTTTCAACCGTCGTTGTCAGTCGGCGGGTATTATGGCCAAAATGCGGGATATAGCGTGTTTCTGACAAACGACTTTACCATCAATATAAAAAATCCTTCCCGGGACCAGACACATTAACCCTATGCCACCTGTCAAACTGCCCGCAAGTTTTCAGGCCCTTGTCGTGCGAAATCATCTCACTGACGGCCCGGCGGATATTCGTGCCCAGATTGAGTCGCTACCGCTGGAACAACTTCCCCCGGGAGAGGTGGTGATCCGGGTTCATTATTCCAGTCTCAATTACAAGGACGCCCTGGCCGCGCGGGGACATCCAGGAATTGCCAAGTCGCTGCCGCACATACCTGGTGTGGATGCCGCAGGTGTGGTGGTGGAGAGCCAAGACCCCGTGTTCTTGCCGGGGCAGGAAGTCCTGGTGACCGGTTTTGAACTGGGGGCGGGCCGCTGGGGGGGCTTTTCCCAATTTATTCGCGTCCCCGCCGCCTGGGTGCTGCCGCTTCCCACGGATATGACCATGCGGCAGTCGATGATCTTTGGCACGGCGGGATTTACCGCGGGGTTGTGTGTATTGGCGTTGCAAGATCACGACATTTGGCCACATTCAGGCCCTGTGATTGTTACCGGCGCCAGTGGTGGCGTGGGGTCGCACGCGGTGGCGATCCTGGCGCACTTGGGTTATGACGTCACCGCCGTTACGGGGAAAAACCCTGATTATGTGCGAAACCTAGGCGCGCGGCGCGCGCTCTCGCGGGAGGAGATATTGGATAAGAGCGACCGCCCCTTGCTTAAGGGACATTGGGCGGGCGGGGTCGATACCGTGGGCGGGGAGGCGCTGACCAGTATTGTACGCGGGACAAGGCAACATGGTTGCGTCACCGCGTGTGGGCTAGTGGGCGGGGCCGAGCTGCGGATGACCGTGTATCCATTTATTTTGCGCGGGGTCAGTTTGGTGGGGATTGATGCTTCGCAGACGATCGAAAACAAACGGGAGAAGGTGTGGGAAAAATTGGCGGGTGACTGGCGTGTAAAAGATTTAGAACAGCTGGTGGCGGCCGAAGTGACGTTGGTCGAGTTGCCCGCGTGGATCGAAAAAATTCTAGCCGGGGAAGTGCAGGGAAGGGTGGTGGTGCGGGTGGGGGAGTAATACCAAAACGTGGTTACGTAACTCAGCCGAGGGTTACCGCATAACGATTACCTTGGGTAAACTTGATCGACGATGATGAATCGGGCCGTTGGCCCTTCCCAGTCTATAAAATTTTTGACCTAGGGCGACGCTGCGCTTGCCCTAGGCTGGGATAGGTCGGGCCGTTGGCCCGCCGTGAATTAAACGCCGTTGGCCCGCCAATTATTAAACATTGTTGGCCCGCCAAGAAATAAGCCAATTGAAATTCTTCGCAGATTTACAAGAATTTAATTGTTGAAAAGATAGGTCTTATTCCGCCGATACCATCGGCGGCTTTATGGCAACGTCGGCTCTTTCCAGCCCGGTTGGGTTACCGTGGAATCTGTTTCCACAATCGTGCCGCGGGTGATGTTATTCATTTGCTGCGCGATAACAAAGATTCCCTCTGTTTCATTGAGGGGGAAGTAACCCTCTAGCTCGGTATGCGGCGGCAGGGTCCAGCGGCGTGCAAGTACACCGGGGCCGGTGGTGCGGCCATCCTTTATCGCCGCATCCAGATTGATCACCTCCAGTTGCCAGCCGATCCCCGGCATCACGTTTTGAATACAGGTCAGTTCCCCGCGCTCGGCGTTCCAGGCCAGTGACTGATTGAACGGTCCCGCCAAAATTCGGTGCGTTACGACCCCCGGCGCACTGGTTCGCTTAGCCATGATTAACGCCTGGGGATTGAGCAGCCGGATTTCCGGACGGATTAGGCCATAATCCGCCGTGGCCAGATAGCTTTTGCCGTCATGCGTCACAAACTCCGGCCGACAGCCGTTGATCGCCGCGTCATCGGTTGCCTCACACAGTACCGCATGGTCCAGGTTGCCATCCACCCAGGCCTGATCCCAATCGATTTGGTACAGTGTCGCGACTTGGTTGACGGTATTGCCAATCCAGGTGCCTTGCCGCGGGTCCTGGGTCAAGCCGGTGGGGTGTTGGAGGAGGGTTTTTCCCTTGCGGGTTAGCACCAGTTCGCGACCGGTGAAACGAAAATCTTCGTCATACTCGCGGATGACGCCGACCCGGGGCTGGCGCTGGACGGCATCGCCATAGACATACCATTTGTTAGAAATACGTGTGATTCCTTGCGCAGCGCCAAGCTCTCGGTCGGTCCAGGATTGCACATCTTTTAACTGGCTATTTGCTGTGATTGGCCCATCGACCGCCTCGGTTTGTCCCGTAGGTGAGCGGGGTTGCGCCGCTGGAGCCAGAATATGTGGGCTTTCGGCAAATCCACACGTCGCAGTCCAAGCGTCCAGGGAAAAAAGCCAAAGTCCCCAGAGAATCACGACCCGTGCCAGGATGGGTGTGCCTGGTAGGTCACCGGACTTTTGGCATTTGTCCATAAATTATGTGGATGTATTTTGGCAAATGATGAGCCACGCAGGCACGGGGACGACGCCATTGAATAAGTTAGTTTGTTACTTGTAATTAAGTTTTCTTTGCTGGTTTCAGAATTTATGCGTTACGGAAGTGAGCAAACCGGGGTTTGGCTAAAAAGTCCCAAAAATCATGAGAATTTGAAAATTCGGCATATTTCATGGCCAGCTAATCATTTACTAACATTCCCAGGTTATCTATATTCACGTGCTAGATAATAATCTTTTTCCACCATAGGAGTACGCTCATGACTGCACGTGCGACGCGGAATTCTTTCCGCAACAAAATTCTGACCGCTGGTTGCATCAGCTTGTTTGCTGGCACCGCTCTGGTCAATGCCAATTCGGCCATTCTGTACAGCGAAAATTTTGATTCGCTCGGCCCCTTGATGCCGTTCAACAATCCACCCAATAGCGGTGGCACGGGTTCTGATTGGACCGATGTTCCCCCCGCGGGTTGGGTGCGCGACAATTCGGGCATTACTCCGGATCTGAATCATCCCGACTTCTTCGGCTTTACTTTTTTGAACAAAGATTCTTGGGTTGCCACTGAAGGGGATCAAGGCCGCGCTCAATTCACGAGCGGTACCGGGATTGTCATGGTCGCCGATGGCGATGCTTACGATGACGCCTCCGGCACCATTGAACCCAACGGATTCAATGCCTTTATTACAACCCAATCGATCGATCTGACCAACATCACCGCCAACTCGGTCGTGTTGTACTTTGATTCCAGCTTTTTTCCGTATGACGCAATGACCGCCACGCTGGAAGTGAGCTTTGATGGCGGCAGCAACTTTAGCGAAATTCTGCGTTATGACACCGCCAATTCCGGCGGCAGCAGTTCCTTTAGCCGTATTAATGAAAATCTTGCCTTGCCAATCGCCAATCCGACCGGCGGCCAATTGCAATTCCGCTTTGGTTTGACCGAAACCGGCAACGACTGGTTCTGGGCAGTGGATAACATTCGCGTTGAAGGGGATATCATTCCCGAGCCTTCGATGCTGGTCCTGGGTGGTTTGGGTCTGGCCGCCGCCGGCGCTGTGACCTGGAATCGCCGCCGCAAGCAGGCCTAGTTGGCTGTGGATAATTGTTCATGGGCCTAAAAACATTTACGGGCGTGCCGGGCACACACGTTGATTGACACCTATGAACGCGGAATCGCGCGTGGAAGGGGGGACCCTTCCACGCGTTTTACAACGCCCGACGACGCATGCTCAGTGTTTGAATTGGCGTCAGCGGGTTGAGTGTAAAAGTCGGTAAGCCTAGCTAGGATGCTAGTGTTGCGAACTTAAGGATTTTAGTTTGTGGATTTTATTTTAGACGTTCATCGTTGTACTTTTTTTGGGGAGTAAGCTCATGACTGTTCGTTCGACGTGGAAATCACTCCGCAACAAGTTGCTGACCGCCGGGTGCGTCAGTTTGTTCGCGGGGAGCGCATTGGTCGACGCCAATGCCGTTGTGCTGTGCCTGTATGAAGAAAATTTTGATTCGCTCGGCCCCTTATTGCCGTTCAACAATCCGCCCAATGCGGGTGGCACTGGCTCGGATTGGACAAATGTCCCTCCGACAGGCTGGGTTGCCGATAACAGTGGCATCACACCCGATCTGAACCATCCTGATTTCTACGGTTTTACTTTCCTGAACAAGGAATCTTGGATTGCCACCGAAGGGGACCAAGACCGCAGCCTGTTTACTAATGGCTCTGGCAACGTCATGGTCGCCGACCCCGATGCTTATGATGACGCTCCCGGAACTATTGGCCCTAATGGTTTTAATGCGTTCATGACCACATCCCCGATCGATCTGACCAACATCACCGCTGGTTCGATCGTGTTGATGTTTGATTCCAGCTTTCGTCCGGAAGGGACGCAAACCGCCACATTGGAAGTGAGCTACGATGGCGGCAATAACTATGAAGAAATCCTGCGCTATGACACCGGTAATACGATTAACGAATTTGATCGTATCAATGAATCGCTGTCATTTCCCTTGAATAACCCCACGGGGGGGGAATTATTGTTTCGCTTTGGCATGACCGAAGCCGGCAACAACTGGTGGTGGGCCGTGGATAACATCTGCGTCACCGGCGAAGTCATTCCCGAACCCTCGACGCTGGTCCTGGCCGGGATGGGCCTGGCCGCTGTCGCGGGCGTGACCTGGAATCGCCGCCGCAAGAATGCCTAGTATGTAAAGAATCTTGTGCCAGGGCACACACGTTGATTGGCACCGATGAACGCGGAACCGCGCGTGAGAGAGGCGACTCTCTCACGCGTTTTTTTTGCAAAAATGAAACCGCCCTAGGAATAACCTAGTGCGTCCAGCAGCGGCCGCAACCGTTCCACATACGGGCCGATATGCTTTTCAAACTTCTTCCAGCGGCCCATCGCGCCGCGATAAATGGGCTTGCGCACCGCCTCGTGTGTGGGGGAATTCACAATCTTGTGCGGATTCTTTTCGCGATAGGCCAGCATTTCCGGCGTCCATTCCAGGCCCAGAAAATCCGCCGCCCGCTGGGTTTGGCCCGGCAGATCATCCACGGTGTCCTCGTAACGCAGTTCCAACCAACTGTCCGGCGGCAATAATTCCCGCATTCGCAGCCAAATCCCCATTTCGAATTCGTACAGCTTGCAGGCGGTTTCCCACTGCAAAAAGCAAACGCTAAAGTCCGATAAGGCAAAAAACCGCAAATAACAACTGACCAGGACATCGCGCGGATCGCGTAGGGCGACCACAAACTTGGATTCCGGCCATAAACGATACAGGCCCACCATCAGCGAGGTTTGGCTGGGATTTTTATCCAGGAGGACCCGCCCGTTCACGCTTTCGCCCAGGGCGGCTTCCATGTAGTCCACATAACGCCGCCGCTGGGTTTGCAGGGCCGCCGTGCTAAATCCATTCAGCGTCTCCAGAGTCAGCGTGGGAGGATTTGCCGCCATGTAGAGCGCGGGAAAAATGTCCCGGCTAAAGATCACAAATTCGGGGGCGTCGATTAACCCTGGATGGCCCCCTAGGGCTTGTTCCAGCAGCGTGGTCCCCGAACGAGGAAAACCAATCAATTGCGCGATACCCCCCAGCCGCGGGTCGGATTCAAAGGGGATTTCGCTCCACCGACGCAAGGTCTCCTGGTCCAATCCCTGATACACTTTTCCCAGCAGTTGATTGTTATTTCCCGCCATGAGTTGAAATTTGCGGGTTTGCGGCAAGCGCGAGATGATCGCTTTGCTTTGCTCGATCGCGGCGATCGCGCCGTCGGCATCTCCCCGGCCATCCAACAAATGGCTCAGTTCGCCCCAGGCCTCCATGAGCAAATGGGGGTGCGCCCCCCGCAATTCCGTCAACGAACGCAATATGGATTCCGCCAAATCAATATTTCCCGCGCGCCGTTCCAGGCGAGCCAGGACAATTTTTGGCTCCGCCGCGGCGGGCACCTGGGTCACGCATTCCCGCGCGGCGGCCACCGCCTGGTCAATCTGGTTGGTAATCTCGTAAATCAGGGCCAATTCCAGGTGCGCCCGCGCGGATGTCTCCCGGTCGTGGCACAGTTTTTGAAGCATCGGCACCGCTGCCAACGGTCGATAAATCACCCGATAGGCCTGGGCGATGGGCAATAACACCTTGGCTTCGTTACCCGCCAAATCGGTCGCCCGGGCGAGTAACTCCTCCGCCTGGGCTACCTCATGCCGTTGGCCAAACGCCCGCGCGGCCTCGATCAAGGCCTTGATATTTTGGGGATGGGCGGCCAGAGCTGCCTCAAACTGCGCCAGGGCGGCATCCAGCTTACCATCCACCCAAAGTTGCCGTGCCGTGGCTAATTGAGGCAAATCTTGCAATTCCAACGTTGCTGCATTGTTTTTCATAGTTCAAATTTTGTAGCCTTGAACCATCCGCAAAAATATTTATCCCAAGTATCAATAATAATTCATCAACCAGCATTTCAATTATTAATTTTTCATTCGTAATTCTTAATTGACCCTACACCCAGCCCCATTTTTTGCGTAAATACCATTCCAGAGTCAGCAGTCCGACAATGAACAGCAGCACTTCGGGACGATCCCAGGGAGTGTGTTTAACCTGGGTTTCCACCTCGACGACCGGGGGTTGCTTGAGCAATTCCTCGAGCAAATTGGCCAATTCGTTGCGGGCAAGTTGTTTTCCCCCGGATTTGGCGGTCATCAGCGATAAACTTTGCAGTAAACTCGGCCGAGCGGCGGCATTGTTTAATTCCAGATCCTGGTCCAGTACGATAAACCGGGCTTTGCCCATTCCTAGCGCTTTGCCGTCGTGGTCACCGGCTACCTCGATGCGGTATTCTCCCGGTATGAGGGTTTCACCAAAGCTTCCTCCCCATTCCCCCGCCGTATTGGCTAGGCTGACGTTACGCGTCTTTCCGTCGGGAAAATGCACCACGGCGGTAAAGTTAGCTTGGTCAGCGATTTCCGGAGGCACCCCGCGAACGCCCGTCGTAAAGTCAATTCTTCGCCCGGGAGAGACACGCCGTTGATCCAGCTTGACCCAGACGGTGCCATTGGCCGACTCGTCAATTTTTAGCACCCACAAGATCGCCTGCCGCCAAAAAGTCTTGTGGGCGGATTCAAAACCTTGCATCACCCATTGCCAGGTGGTGTCACCGGCAAAGGCGAGGACGCGTCCCTGGCCGGGTTCGACGGCGGCGATGAGCGGGTCGCCATGCTGAGAGCGGGCCAGGACCTTGGCGTTAACTTTGAGCTTGGTCCATTTGTTGGCCCCTTTTAGGGCGGGAAGTTGTTTCCAAAAGTTCTCATTTTCCCCTTTGGGGGCCAGTTTAAGAAAAGAGACCGTTTGGCCCAGGCCCGCGTCGGGAATCATTTGCAAGGGACCTGGCAGGTGCAGGTCGCGGCGGATCGGCTCGTTAAAGTTTTGCCGCTCTAGTGGCGTTGGTTGCAGGGGCATGATCCGTGCCAGGGGGGTGCGGTCGTATCCCCCCGCCCAAAAACTGTGATACCCCCCCAGCAAGATCAGGCCGGCGCCTTGTTCGACATTGCGGGCCAGTTGTTCCAGGTCCGCCGGTCGAAAAAGAGTGGAATCGACATCCCCCAGGATGTAGGCGTTGTATTTGCCCGGTTTTAATTGAGCTTCGAGGTTGATTGGCCAGCGGGCGCGGGATTTGGGCTGGGGGTCAAAAAATTCAAAGTCAACCCGCATGTCGGGGGAGAAATTGAGCGAACGGCGTAAGAATCGTTGCTCGACGCGGGCTTCTCCCTCGAGGTACAAGATATTCAGGCCCCCCTCGAGCACGGTGACAAACGTGCTCAGTTGATTGTTATTGGTGACGGTCTCGGTGGTCCCATCGGGAGTGAGCACGCGCAGGGTTAATTTGTGTTCTCCTGGTTTTTCGGGGGTAAAACTGATTTCGACCGCGGCCAGGTCGTCCGGCTGTTGTGGGGTGACGGTCGCGCTCCCCACCACTTCTTCTTTGCCGGGAGCGGTTTCGTACAAGAGTTGCACTTGGATGGGTTGATTGACATAACCATTGAGGCGAATGGTGCCGGTCGCCGTGAGAATGTTTTTGACATAGACCGTCGGCCCGGCCAGAAGCTCTGTCACTGCCAGATCGCGGGACTGGGTGAGGGAACGTTCTTGGCCATAGGGAATGGTGTACAGCGGCGTCCCCAGGTCCGCCAGCCGACGGGCCGCCGACTGGGGCGATTGATCGCGCGGGGGGTAGGCTTGTTGGGCGCCGTCACTTTGCAAGATCACCGCTGCCAGGCGCTTGTTGTTCGCGCGACGTAAGAGATCCTCGAGCGCGCCGCCGATCGCGGTTTGGGAACCGGTAGGCCGGTCCGGAGCCAGGGCTTTGTCTAATTGACTGCCAAAGGGTTGCGATTCCTGCGAAAAACGGACAATTTCTAATTCGTATTTTTTGGCCAACTCGTCCAGAACTTTGGTGGACTGGCGTAAATCCTGCTGCACCGCGTTCCAACGACTGGTTCCGTTCAGTTCATCCTCGGTCTGCATGCTGCGCGAGTCATCCACCATGACACAAATGCTGGCGGATTGTTCCTTAAGCTCGCTGGTGACCAGTGTCGGTCGCAATAACAAAAGGATCACCGCTAAAAACACCAGCAGCCGCAAACCAAAGAGTGTCCAATGCCGCCCAGGCGAAAGGCGCGAGGTCTCGCGACCTAGCCAAAAGAGCGCCGCCAGTAACAACGCCCCGCAGATTGTGACCAGCGTCAGGCTGTGAACCGGATTAAGGTGCCATTCACTGCTCATAGGGGGCTGCACAGATAAATATTCAAAATAGGGCGCGCCGTGGGATTCATCGCAATTCTTGCCGCGGACCAGCGCTTGATCGCGGCTATTTCTATCCATCACTGCTAGCAGCGGTGGGGCAACTCTTTTAGAATACCAAAAATCCCCCTTCCATGGCGAATTACCTTTTGCGAATCCTTTATGTCATCTGAGTCGCCCGACCCGCTCCAACGGCAATTGGACGAACTGCTGGCTAATTTGCCAGCGGGGGGAAGCGCGACGGCGGGGACATCCCGCGGGTCAAATTTGCCTACCCCGGATCTGCCAGCCCACGACGACTCGACCGCCGACGATGCCAAAGAGGCTTCGGCTCTGGACCAGCCGGACGATTATTGGCATGAGTCCCGCCGTCCACTGGCCAGCTTGTGCTTTAGCCTTCCCTGGCTGCTTATTTATGAAATTGGGGTCTGGTTTCGACCTCCCGGCGAATTACGCAACGCCGCCGATGTCTGGTTGCGAAATTGGCTGGGCATGATTGGCCTGGGTAACTACTACTGGCTATTGCCAATTTTGGTCGTCGTTATTTTGTTGGCCTGGCAGCATGTTTCTGGCCAGCCCTGGCGCATTTCACACGGCGTGCTGCCGCTCATGTTTGTGGAAAGCTGCTTTTTGGCCGTCTGTCTGTGGGGAATCGCCCGCTCGCGGCAATGGTGGTATCCCTTGCAAATTCTGGCCGGACAGTTCCCGCTCATCTGGGGAAATTGGTTTTTGGACACCGTTCAGGGATTTGTTGATTATGCCGGCGCGGGAGTCTATGAAGAGTTTTTGTTCCGGCTACTGTTATTACCACTTACCGTCGCCATCTTAGGCTTGGTCGGTTTACAAGAGCCTCAAAAACGTTGGTGGGTGGCGATTATCATCACCAGCCTGCTGTTTGCCGCCGCCCACCATGTGGGGGGGCAAGAACCCTGGGCGTTATGGCCATTTGTGTTTCGGACCGTGGCGGGGTTGTTTTTTTCGATATTATTTTTGTATCGCGGCTACGGAATCGCCACCGGTACGCATGCCTTGTACGACATTTTGGTGGGGATTTTGCTAAAATCCTGATCCTGGCGGATTCTGCCAAAAGCCCCTTTACCTGCGAAAAGTCTTGCTATCCCAACTGTCTGAAGGGTTTTTGGCTAGCAGGATCCAAACTGGGTGCGGGTTCCCAAGCCTGAGCCCCCGAAACGATTCCTGCGCAGAAGCGAAAATTGGCCTAAATTTGCCGCTAGCAATCCTGGCAAAAAGCCGGTTTTTTGGTGGCAAATCTCCGGTCCAGAGATTCCGCGCGGGGTACTGGACCTGCCATTGTTGTTGATTAGAATAATAAAGTATTCGAAAGCGAATTTTGCAGGGTGTCCGAATTCGACTGGCGTCTCCATTAATTGGCGTTGCGCAATCATTGTTATTGGCCGCCTAACGAGTCGTCCCGCTCTTTTAGGGATCTGTGCCTCGCCAGCAATTTGTTCACCCAGTAGCAACGTTCGTGCGTTACCTTTACCCGCAGACCGTCATCTTTGTGGATTAAAACCGAGACAGAACTTTTGCCTTCCAAAAACTGTCTGCCGCACCACATTTGTTGACTGTTGCCTGCTGATGAAAGGGCGTGGGGAACTTTCGAATGGCGGGGACGACAGATTGAAGATTGCCCAACTGTTGAATACGGCCATGCCGGTGGAACAGTTTGAGAAAAGATTGCCAATTTGGAAAGATTGGCAATTTGGGCGGATTGAGTGGTGTTGTCCGTTCAGCGGCGTGTAACATTGGATCGTTTACGCCTAAAAGTCATACAGCTCTGTTCATGGATGAATAGTATTTTTTACCAAATCGACGGCTAGCCAAGTGCTGTCGAGTTTCGGTGGTAGAATTACTTGGTTTGTGTGAGCCGGATCGCGCGACGCCCCTTTCACGGGATGAATTGCTTTCACAATAGAGATCATGTTGTGGACAATTCGGAGAGAGTGTCACCCGCCAGAACATTTTTCCCGCCGGATGGTTAGACCATTTTGAGAAATTGTGCCCTGCTACCAAGAACCGTTCCTCCTGAACACTCCGTAGCAAAAGAGGTCGGATGGTCTTTGCCGACGTTGCCAGCGGCGGTCAAATGCCGCGGTTGCTGGTGAGAGCATGGGATAAGAGTGTCACGGCGGGTCGGCCGTGTTAATCAGCCGGTGGGCCGTAGTGATCAAGCGGTGGCCGTGGTGATCAGCCGGTGACTGGGGAGTAATAGCACGCGGGGGCGGTGGGCATCATCAGATTCATTATTTTTTTGCATTGATAGGAGTAAAAACCTTGTTCGACTCATTGTTAGACGAATTGGACGACGACGTTGCCGCGCACTCGGATGATGCTGTCGATTTAGTTGACAAAGACGTCGAACTCGACTCCGTCGAGGATGATTTATTAGTTGGCGATCCCAATGACTTGGATCTCGACCTGGATGCCAAGGCCGATGAGCTGTTGGACGAAGTCCCCCCCGAAGGAGAAAGCTGGTCCGACGATCCGGTGCGGATGTATTTGACCCAAATGGGGGAGATTCCGCTTTTAACCCGCAAGGAAGAAATTGAGCTTGCCAAGCGGATAGAGATTACCCGGGCCAAGTTTCGCCGGAAGCTGCTGTTGTGCGACTATGTCGTGCAATACGCGATCAAAATCCTGCGCGGCGTTTACAAGGGAGATTTCCCGTTTGACCGCACGATTCAGGTTTCGGTGACCGACCGTCTGGAAAAAGACCAAATTTTGCACCGGATGCCGCATAACCTGCGGACCATCGACCAAATCCTGCGCAAAAACCGCGTCAACTATCGCACCGCGCTCAGCAAATCCACCAAAATGTCCGTTCGCCGCCAAGCTTGGCGCGAGCTGGGCCGGGGACGTTTGCGGGTTGTCAAACTGGTCGAAGAACTGGGCCTGCGCACCCAGCGGATTGAGCAAAAAATCCGCGCGCTGGAGGACTTTAGCGCCCGGCTCGACGAACTGCACGCCACCCTGCACGACAAAAAGCATAAGCTGCTCCCCCACGAAAAGCAGCTCATGCATAAGGAATACCGCACGATCCTGCGCGCGATCCAGGAAACGCCCACCAGTCTGCGCAACCGCGTGATGGCGCTTAAGAAAATCTATACCGAGTACCAGCACGCCAAGCGCGGGCTGAGCGAGGGGAATTTGCGGTTGGTGGTCAGCATTGCCAAGAAATACCGCAATCGCGGGCTGAGCTTTTTGGACCTGATCCAAGAAGGTAACGCCGGCCTGATGCGGGCGGTGGACAAATTTGAATACCGCCGCGGGTTCAAGTTTTGCACGTATGCGACCTGGTGGATTCGCCAGGCGATCACCCGCGCCGTCGCCGACCAAAGCCGCACCATCCGCATTCCGGTCCACATGGTCGAGACCATGTCCCGCGTGCGCAATGTTTCGCGGCAACTACTACAGTCCTTGGGCCGCGAACCCACGATCGAGGAAACGGCCAAGGCCAGCGGCACCCCCATCGAGGAAACCCGCCGCGTGCTGGCCATGAGCCGCTATCCCATCAGCCTGGACCGCCCCGTGGGGAACAGCGAGGATAGCCACTTTGGGGACTTGCTGCCCGACGGCGGGGCCGAAAACCCGGCCATCGGCGCCGCCCAAGAGATGCTGCGCAACCGCATTGGCAAGGTGCTCAAGACGCTTTCCTACCGCGAGCGGGAGATCATCAAGCTGCGGTACGGCCTGGGTGACGGCTACAGCTACACCCTGGAGGAAGTGGGGCATATCTTTAAGGTGACGCGCGAGCGCATCCGCCAGATCGAGGCCAAAGCCGTGCGCAAGCTGCAACAACCGAGCCGCAGCGGGGAATTGTGCGGATTTTTGGATTAAAGTAGTAGGCACCGTCCCGGTGCCGTATGAGTGTGCCACTGCTGGCTTGCCCCGCAGTGCAGCTCTGGAGGAGCTGCATCTTTCTAGCTTATGCTATAAAGTATTTTCAATATCGCCTCGCAGCGGCGGAGTCATGTTTGGCTCACGACAATTTGCGGCTAAGAAAATAATTAAACGCCGCCTCTGCGAGTATGGTAGGCAGTGTCCTGGCTCCCGTATGCTTCCTTCTCCACTATGCGGCTCTGCAATCAAACACGTATAGAATTCCGGGGGTTTGCACCCCCGGCTAGAATCCTTGGGCCGCTGCGCGGCTGTGTCCCCCACAGTGCCTAGCATTGCTATCGGGTCGAACTCACGACGAACACTGCCTAAGATCCAACTTCTGTAAAATTCTTCGGAATCCCAACAAAAACGGGACGTCTCTTCCCACGATACCGGGGATGCGCTAACCATCAGTCATTCCCGACTATGCCGACTTTATCCTGCTCAAACGGTGGCTGCTTGAGAGTGAAGAATAATTCCTTAGTATCTTAACAGCACCCTCTCCCTCCTGTACCCCCCCACGCCCAACCATTCTTGCCCAATTTGCCACTTTGCGGTAAACTTAGGTGCCGCATACGCTTGTGGCATTTTTGTATTGTTTTGGTCCAGGCCCAGTGACGGGGCGAATCTCGCTAGCGTCCAAATGCTGGCGGATTGCTCTGTGTGTTGCCCCGGCGGTCGGAAATAGGCTTTTCCCCTGATCCGTTTGCCGTGACACTGTGGAAAACTTGTTAATTGCCCGCCGGCACTCCCCCCCGGCGTCGGTCGTTTGTGGGGAGTTGTGCGGCCCATGCCCCCACTGGTCATAGACATTCGCCATGCCGAGGACTCCCGCGATGTGGTGCATCGGGCGGTGCAGGCCCTGCATGAGGGGCAGTTGGTGGTCTTTCCCACGGAAACAGTGTACGCCCTGGCGGCGAGCGCCGTACACGAGGGGGCCGTCCGCCGTCTGCTGCAGGTCAAACGGCGATTGCCGGGCCGTCCTCCGCTGACCCTGGCGACTAAAAGCGCCGATGAGGCCCTGGACTATATTCCCCGCATGTCCCCGCTGGCGTTGCGGCTGGCCCGCCGCTGCTGGCCCGGCCCCGTGACGCTGGTCTGCCCGGACAACCACCCCGCCAGCCTCCTCCGCCGGTTGCCTCCGTTAACGCGGCAGGCGCTGGTCCCCGCAGGCCGCTTGGGCGTGCGGGTGCCGTTTCATGCGACGATCTTGGACACCTTGCGGATGCTGCCGGCGCCGATCGTCATTACCAGCGCCAATCGGACGGGAGAGTCCGCGGCCCTGGTCGCCGGGGACGCTGTTAAGGCCTTTGGCGAAGAGGTACAATTGATTCTGGACGACGGGCGCAGCCGGTTTGGGCAGTGCTCGACGGTGGTGGAAGCGACCGATCGGCTGCAAATTTTGCGGCCGGGCGTGGTCAGTGAACAAACACTTAAGCGACTTTCGGCGATGATGATCCTCTTTGTGTGCACCGGAAACACCTGCCGCAGCCCCATGGCCGAGGGGATTTGCCGTAAAATGGTGGCGGAGCGGCTGGGGACCACGCCGGAGGAACTGCACGACCGGGGGGTGCTGATCATGTCGGCGGGAATTGCCGCGGGGCTGGGGGGGACCGCCAGCCCCGAAGCGGTCGAGGTGCTGCGGCCCGACGGGATCGACCTGACCCCGCATGAAAGCCAGCCCGTGACCGAGCAACTGATCCGGCACGCGGATTACATTTGGACGATGACCCGCTCGCACCGGCAGGCGATCGTGGAGCAATGGCCCGAGGCGGCGAACCGGGCGGCGGTTTTATCACTGGACGCGCGGGATATCGCGGACCCCATTGGCGGGCCGGTCGAGTACTACCGCCGCTGCGCGGATCAAATTCGCCAAGAGCTGGGCCGACGGCTGGAGGAAATCTCCTGGCCGCAGTTGTAGGGAGGCGGGAGACGAGAGACGGGATACGAGAGGCGAGAGGGTGGCGGGGGACGAGCCTGGGCGAGGACCCCGTGGGGGAAAGTCAGATTTTAGAATGAAGGAGTAAGAATTGCTGCAACATAAATTCTGCATTCTGCATTCATACTTCTGCATTTGGCTGGGTGGCGGGACATGGGTGGCGGCGGGAATCCTACAGGAGGCAACTCCGTTGCCGAATTGGAATTTGGTTTTTGGCAGGTGATGAGGATGGAGTCGTTCAGCCGCATTTTGATAGAAAGTAGAGTTAAGAATGGAGGAATTTTTGCACAACCCTTAATTCATCATTCTTAATTCTAAATTGTCCCGCAATTCGTAATTTGTAATTCGTAATTTGTAATTAATCCACCGGGTTTTGTGATGAAAATCATGATTGGCAGTGATCATCGTGGGCATGCCGTCAAGCAAAAATTGCTGGAGCTGGTGCGCCGGCTGGGGCACGAGGGGATCGACGAAGGGACGGCGGGGGACTGCAATAGCGTGGACTATCCCGACGTGGCGGCCCTGGTGGCCAAAAACGTGAGCGAGCAGGCGGTCGACCGCGGGATCCTGATCTGTGGGTCTGGCATTGGGATGAGCATCGCCGCGAATAAGTTTCCCGGCGTGCGGGCCGCCCCCTGCCATGACGACCTGACCGCCGAAATGAGCCGCCGCCATAACGACCTCAACATCTTGTGCCTCTCCGCCGATATGCTGGGCGAAAAACTGATTGACCGCATGGTCGAAATCTGGCTCAAGACCGAATTTGAAGGAGGCCGCCACGCCCGCCGCATCGAAAAGATTAGCGAGTTAGAAAAGTAGGGGGGAGGGGGTCACTGGAGGAGGCGGCTCCGTCGCCGATCCCCCGTGGCAGCGAGTTTTACTCGCCAAACTAGTTTTTGGATGTTGGTTTTTGGTATTTGGTTAGCCGAGACGCGTGGCACGGTTGGGGAGCGGGCAGCAACGGGTGACACCGGTTGGCGCAGCCTACCGGTGTCGCGCAGCGACCAGAGGGAGTTGTGAGAGGGTAGAAACTTTTGTTAAGGTTCAAACTCCTTGCCATTCTCTCTTGCGGCTGCCTGCGTTCTTCTTGCTACTGCGCCGCTCAGGTTGACAAGCAACTGAGCCACCCGCGTCATACCGTTCTTTCTAATCGACTTCCTGGTCACCAAAAATTACAATATATCAGGTGGTCCAAATAACGGGGTCCACTACACATTGCACCACAGCCCCGAGTACTGTTGAACGATATAACTGATGGATTCTAGTACTTCTAGAGCGCTTTTCATGCTAGTGTCAAATTGTAACCACAGTGGCGTAGGTAGCGGGTACATTCTGCTGGCTTGAATTGATCTTCGATGAGTCCCACTCTATCCCACAAGCCTTCGACCGTTCTTTCAGCGGCGCTTGCTAG
>JANRLT010000041.1 GCA_033762255.1 Pirellulales bacterium
AATGATTTTGGGGCGGCCGGCATTAAGGTTGAAGGCGCAACAAGGCGAACTTCTGCCCCCATCTTCTTAAGCAATATAATATTAGAGCGAGCAACCCTGCTGTGCAAAACATCGCCACATATCGCAATCACAAGTCCATCAATTCTTTTCTTGGCGTGACGAATTGTGAGCGCATCAAGCAAGGCTTGCGTGGGGTGTTCATGCGCTCCGTCCCCTGCATTTATTACGTGAGCCGATACGTGAGCCGCAACCAACTCTGCAGAACCGCTATCCGCATGCCTGATAACTATAGCATCAGAGCTCATTGCATTTAAGGTTTTCACCGTATCAATAAGAGACTCCCCCTTAGAGCTTGAGGAGGTGGAAGCAGAAATATTTATCACGTCCATTCCAAGCCTTTTGCCGGCTATCTCAAATGAAGTGCGGGTGCGGGTGGAATTTTCAAAAAAGAGGTTGGCGACCGTTTTGCCGGTGAGAAGGGGCAATTTTTGGCGGCAATTGTGGGTGGCCCCCTTAAGCGCCGCGGCCAAATCCAACAAATGCGTCAACTCCGCCGCGGAGAGACTTTCCAGGTCCAGTAAATGCCGGTGGGACCAGCTGCCGTGAAAGCGGGGTAAATCAGGCATGGCCGGGTGTTGTGCCAGCGTGTCACTGCTCACAATAGTTCGCTCCTGCGGGATAACATGTTGGCAATTGGTCCACCGCGAGGCCAGTGCCAGTGACCAATAAGGAGAAACGGGAATAACTGACGGATACAAAAGTTAAACTGGGTAGGATTGTACCAGCTAGCAAGTGGCACGCCTAGCCACGGTTGCTCGCTGTCAGCTCCTCTTGTTGTAAATTCCGCTGGACTTTATGATTTGCGGCCTTTCATTGCTCCAGAGAATAGCTCTTCCCGACGTATTTTTGGGAAAGGTATTTGCGTGTCGGATTTTCGCCCCCGTCCCCCGCGGTTTGCGCAATTGCCCTGTCGGCTTGGCTGGCGGTTGTTGCTGCTGGCGTTTTTTGCGCCATTCTGGGGGTGCGCTCCGCTGCGCAGCGATACTTCGGCAGAGCTAGCGGCGTTTCCGTATGCGGGCGGCAGGGAAAAAATCAGCGATGGCCCTAACCAACAACCCCGCCCCCGTGTGGAAGTGATCGCCGAAGACCCTCCGCAACAGCGCGCTGGGGATGATGCGGCCCCCTTGCGGGCAACACCAATAACGGAAAACGAACGCGCGGTCGAGCGGATTGACACCCTCCCCGACAGCAGTGGTTCTAGCAGAAGTTCGCGTGTCCCGGCCCGGAATACAGTCAACGACAATCCCATCGAGGCCGTTACTTCTTCGCCCACCGGCCAGAACGCCCACACGCCATTATCCGCCGCGGCGCAGGCGGAATATTTGCGGGCCTTGGACAAGGCGGGGATCAGCGATCCGGGCGAACGAGCGGATTTATTATCGGCGATCGAAGCGACCGACCCGGCGTATCGGGCGATCTATTTACGAACCTTAACCGCGCGGCGGGAGCCAGCCGTCCCCCGCGCTCCCTCCCGTGCTCCCCGGGCCACGGCGGAAGAAATATCGCAACAAACCAACCTTCCCACCCAGGATGAAAGTCACATTGCCGCGGACCGACAACCACAAGTTACCGCGGTTAGCGCAAATGCCCCTTTCGCCAATCCCGCAGCCGCCCCTACCCCTCCCGTCAACACCGCCGCTCCCCTCCAGTCCGTTAATAGCGCGGCAACCTTGGCGCTCAACGTGCCGGCGGAGTTACCCGACCCTGAAAGCACCCATGTTTCCCCCCGGACTATACCCGCCGCCACGGTCGCCGCGGCGTCCCCCCCGGATTCGCCCGAGGCCGCGCTCTTGGCGGCGCTATCCGCGCTCGAGACCGGTATTCAGCGGGGACAAGGTAATCTGTCCGGCGCGCCCAATCAGCGCGAGCTGATGCGCGTGCGGTTGCTCCAGGCCTTGGCCGGTCAGACCGACGCCGCGCTCGAGCCGATCACGGGGCTAAACCCGCAGCAGCAGGAATTTCTCAATCTGCAAGTCAGCGGATTGGCGGCGCTTTTGGCCCAACAGCCCCAGGCCAGCGCCCCGCGGAGGTTGTCGCTGGCGGCGGAGCACCTCCGCAACGCCGCCGAGCAACTTGGCCAAAGCGCGGGCCTGATCGTCCGCAATTTGCAGTTTTGCACCGAGATCAAGGGCTTTGGCACGTTCACGCGGTTTGCCAAAGAGGTCTTTAAACCGGGGCAAGATTTGCTGCTGTATGCGGAGCTGGATCATTTTACCACCAGCGAGCACGAGCGGGGCTTTCACACCAAATTCGCCGCCAAGTACCAGGTGTTAGATGGCGTGGGGCAGCGCGTGGTCGAACGGGATCTCATCTTGGCAGAGGAAATCTGCCAAAATCGCCGCCGCGACTATTTTGTGTCGTACTTTATCAAATTGCCGGAAAATCTAAATCCCGGCGAATACTCGCTCAAACTGATTGTGACGGACCAGTTTAGTGGACAATTTGGCGAAAGCGCCCTGAAGTTTTCGATTGCCGAACAACAAACGAAAGCCGCGGCGTTGTCCCCGGAAAGCGCGGTCCCCCTGGCGGGCCGCTAAAGGGAATCTGCGTCGTTGCCGGTGGAAATAATCTCGTCCAGCCACTCGGCGCGGGGCCAGGCATAAGGGCGGAATTTTTCTAGTTGGCCGGTCTCTTCATGGGAAAAGAGGGCAAAGTGCCGACCGAGCTTGCTGGCGGCGGGGCTGTCGACCAATTGGCTGCTATCGCTGGGATTCATTTGAAAGAGCACCCGCAGGTCAAATTCGCGCAGGGTGGCCCGGTCCACGGAACGGAGCACATTGGCCAGGGTGTCGCACCAGACTAGCGTATGCACGCCGACGGCGGGCCCTTCACGGAGAATTTTGGCCCAGTTTTTGTCCGGCGAGACCGCCGCGGCCTCGCTCCCAAAGGAATAACCGTAATCATTTTCGTCCCGCCGCAGATCGCGAAAACGGCTGAGGTTGTAAATCACTAGCACTATCGCCGGCGCGCTATCGTCATGCTGAGTGGCACGGCGTTCTACTTCCGCCGCCAAAGCGCCGAGCCGCTCCGCCAGATCGCGCTTGCCCAGGATGACCGTGGGTAGCCGCAATTGCCGGGCGAGCTGCGCCAATGTGGGTTCATCCGGATGCGCAAACGCAGTCTCGTTGGCGCGCCCCTCGAGAATCCATACCCCGCCGGGGAGTGGCGCAGAAGCTGGAGTAGCGGAAAAATCCCCCGCGTCGCCTGCGTCGAGTTTGGCACTGGTGGAGTCTTTGTCACTGGTTAATGCGTCATCCGCGCTTAATTCGGGGGTCACCGCGGGCCCTGCGTAAAATCCCCGCGCCGCCAGACTGACCAGCACCGCCGCCAAGAGATCGGCCGAACGGTCCGCTTCTTGGCCCAAGAGCAGCATATTCCCCCCCGCCTGTCGCCGGAGGGGGGCGGTGGTGGGATCCTTGATGCTGACCGGATCTCCCAGGAATAACTCAATTTCCCGCTGGAGTGGGGTTGCAACTGGGTTAGCGGTAGCGGGCTGATTTAAACCGCGAATCGCCAGCGCGCGGGCCAGTAGGCGGTTTTCCTCGAGATTGGCAGGCGCGCTTCCCTCAAAAATCACTTGTCGCCGCGTTGGCCAATCAGCCACGGCATACTGGTCGCGCCCGGCGCTCTCCGCGGGAGGGGCGGAAGCGGGGGAGGTTAAAGATTTCTCGGCTAGCGCGGCATCAGCCATTTCGCGCAATTGTCGCAGATAATCCTCGCGCTCGACCTCGCTGAGCCAGGCCACCTGAAATGGGCTGTTCCCTTCGAGCCGGCCATTCGCGTCATTGTAAATTGCCTCGCCGGGACGATTGAGCAGCCGCGCGGCGGAGTTGTCGTCGCTGAGGATCAAGTCGGCGTCGCTCTCGCTGCATTGCAAGGCGATCCGCACTCCCATCTGGCTGATCGTGCTGCGGGCGAGTGTAAACGCCCCCCCCAGTGTTTGCGAACCCAACAGCAAATGGATGCCAAACGCCCGCCCTTGCCGCACCAGCCGGTCGAGGAGCAATGTCGCCTGTTGCGATACGCGGTCATCCTCGGTAAAGAATTCTTGAAATTCGTCAATCAATAACAAAATACGCGGCAGGGCGGGCTGGTCGGGGAGCCCGCGGTAACCCTGAATGTCCTGTTTGCCATATTTGCGAAATAGTTCCCCCCGGGCCTGCATCTCGGCATCTAGCCGCGCTAGCGCGCTCAGGCCAAACTCCCGCTCGCTTTCGATGGCGACCACCCGCGCGTGCGGCAAGCGGTATTGGGCGTAATCTTTGAACTCGACCCCTTTTTTAAAGTCAATCAGGTAAACCTCCAACTCGTCGGGAGAAAACGTCAAACAGGCATTGACGATGATTGCGTGCAACAAGGTTGATTTGCCGGAGCCGGTCTTGCCCGCCATGAGCACATGCTGCGAGGTGCCGGAACCCAGCTTGAGGGCCTGGCGTTTGCGCGCGCCTGCGCGTCCCAAGGGAATCTCGATCCCGCCCCGCGTGCTTCCCCGCCAAAATTGCTCGGCGGGGGGTGCGATCATATGGAACGGGACCTCCACCCGCCGCCCATCGCGCGCGGCATGCCCGGCGGCGTGGACCAGGCGGGTGATCATTTCCTCCGGGGGCAAGTCCAGCGGTGCAAGCGCGAATTGGCCAAAATCGCGGTCGGCGTAATGAAACTCTCCATCCTTCCAAACCAGTGTTTCCGCCACCGCCGCCAAATCCTCCAATTGAAAACCGCTAGGCAAGTTTTGCCGCGTATCGGCCAGAAGCAGCACAAACACGCCGCAGCGCGGACCGCTGGCGGCGATGCTTTGCAGCCGCCGCGCGGCGGCTTCGGTAAAGTTACGCGGAAAATTGGCCACCACCAAAAATCGAAACGGTTCGGCCACTTCCCCCGCCGCCAGATTGTAGGCGTCGATGCTGGCAAATTCGTTGCGGAGGTATTTTTGAATGATGGTTTCGATCTGCTCGCTCAGGTCGGTCAGCCGCTGCTCAATATGCAGGGGTTCGGTCCAAATGCGATTGGTGACCAGCGTGTCATCATAATCAGCCAGATGCATCATGCCGGCAAAGTTCTTGCCCAGGCCCACGGGGTCGATAATGGTAAACCGCGATTTAGCCGGGGGAATACTGAGTAGCAGACGAAGCATCAACGCCTGCAAGAGTTGCAAACCGGCGTCGCGCCCTTCGTCCTGGGCTAGAATAACCAGCGAACTGCGGCGGGGAAAATCCAGCACCGCGGGTATGGTCCAGCGGTCGGGCCAAGGCTGGGTGAGGTTTTGGCCGGACGATGGGGCCGCAGCATCGGCGGGGAGTGTCGCGGAACCGGCCACCGAGTCATGTTCGATGGTCAGTTGGCCAAAGGGAACGCCGCGCGGCGCAACGGTCGAGGGGAGCCACTGTTCCCAGCAGGGATCGTCCCAATCAGGGTACAGCCGGGCGTCATGCGCGCGCCAAGCCGCCTCCGCGGCGCGTAATTCAGCCACTTCCGCCGTCCACCGTTCCGCCAGCATTTGCTGGACTTGTCGGCGACGAGCGCGGTTCTCCGCCAATTCTGTCTGAAAAGCTTGGGCGGTCGTGGCTTGGTCGCGCTCGGCGGCGCGCTGGATCGCCGCGAACACCGGCTGAAACTTTTTGTTAATCTCTTCCCGCCGTTCCTGAAAATCTTGCGATAATTCCCCATATTTATCAGAGTAAGTTTGGGTCAATTGCCGTGTCTGCGCTAACTGCCGGGCCTGCAATTCCATGCTTCGCTGGCGAAATTTTTCCTCGCAGCCGTGCAAGTCGCGAGCCAGTTTTTCCCGCAAGTTGCGCTTTTCTCGCTGCATCAAACGCAGCGCATGCTGGGCTAATTCCGTCGCCGCGTCCAGTTCCCGCGCGCGCAAACTTTTCCAGGCGGAAATTTCCGTGGACAGTTGGCCGCGCACCCGCAGCTTGTGCCAAATGGTTCCCGCCAAGCCCGCGGCCAGGCCAATCCCCAGGGAAATCGCCAGGGGAGTCGCGGCGGCTAGCGTGGCGGGCTGGCCCATCCACCACCAGGTGCAGGCCGCCAGTAGCACTCCCGGCAAGAGGGTGAACAGGATGGGCCATGGTCCCTGCAGTAGTTTGATTCTCCAATCAGCACGCAGCTTTTGGCCCGCGGTCAAGGTGCCGGACAAGGCCGCGCGAAAGGCTTCCTGGCATTCGGCGACAGAGCGGGGGGGAGTGGCTGGCTCGGCGGCATTATCGTTAACAGCGGGATGATCGGGCGGGGCGTGCTCGGCATCGCTTTCAGCGAGAATTTGTTCCACCGGCGCGGCCGGGTCGTTGGGGGACGATTGCCGCGCGGCTGATTCCAGTTCACCTGCCCACGCGTGCAATCCCGCGGCTTGCAAGTAGCGCGCGGCCTGGTCAAAGAGCGCTCCCTGTTGCTGAACCTGGGCTTCGATCTGTCCCAGGGCCTGATGATAGCGAATCCGCGGCGTGGGAGAGGTCCCCTCGTAAATGGAGCGAACTTCCCAAGTGTCATGCTGCAGTCGGCGCTCCGAATCATTAACCGCCAACTGCTGTTCGCTGCGCAAATCCTCCTCGGCATGACGGCGCTCTTGATCCAGTTTTTGGCGTAAGCGCGATTCCTCTTGAGCCAATAGTTGCAGTTGTTCGGCCTGTTGCCGCTGGCTGGAATCAAGTTGTTGCCGCAACTGCTCTTGGCCGCGGCGGGTGGCCGTGGCATAGTCCCGTTCCAGGGTCTCTATTTTGGCGGATAGTTCGGCCAGCAATCGTTCATCGGCCCGTCGCTGATTCCACGCCGCGCGAAACGCCCGCCACCAGTGGCGAAGCGCCGTGCCCGCCAG
Source organism: Pirellulales bacterium (assembly GCA_033762255.1). Classification (NCBI taxonomy): domain Bacteria; kingdom Pseudomonadati; phylum Planctomycetota; class Planctomycetia; order Pirellulales; species Pirellulales bacterium. The sequence continues at coordinate 6,878 of JANRLT010000041.1, forward strand.
GGGACTTGCGGGATCGGGAGAATCCAAAAGCTCCCATTGCTGTCCAAAGTTGGATAAAAGCCCGCCTAGGGCCAGGGAATCTTCTTGATCGACGTCCGCGGCCAAAACTTTTAACATTGGCTCGGCCGGCAAAGGCGTCCGTGGGTCTATTGTGGGCGGCGTGCCACTACTCGAGTGTGTCCCGGCGGTTTGCCGATCACTGGTGAGTGGTCGATACGACATAATGGGGCGTGGGGGTAAAATGTACTCCGCTCACTCCGTGGGCGGAATGTGTGGAAGCAACGTTATCAAAAAATCAAAAGTGTTGCATCAATCGACTCATGCTTTGTCAACGATTCGTTTTAGGATGAGCCGTAGGGCGCTAGCCCACGGTTGGAGCGGCAAAAACCGTGGACTAGAGCCCAGCGGCTGATTGGCTTAACTCAAATCTTTAACTGTGACAAAGCTCTAACTTACATCTCACGGAGTGAGCTGGGTACTTTTAGCAACTCACGGAGTGCGATGAGTACTTTAAATATCTCACGGAGTGAGCTGAGTACCGTTATTGGCAATCTTGCTCCGCACGTTGAAGTAATACAGCCAATCGCTGCGTGGTATCCAAAAATGTTTGTATTTTCAGCGGCAATGCCGCCAAATGTTCCTCCGCATAGCGGGCCGCGGCGGCATCCCGCCACGTTTCCTGGCAAACTTGCCATTTGACCTGCAAATTTTCCAGGGCGTGGGCGAGTAAACTACCGCCAGTATGAAAATCGGATTGGGGCATAAAACGGCGGAGGAACAACGCTTGCTTTAGGAATTGGAAGATTCCGCGGCGACAGGCTCGCGGGAGGATTGGTCGGCTGGCACTTGTGTAATCGCGGATGAAGTCGCTGGTGGCGGGGGAATTTGCGCATCCTGGCTGGCATCCACCGCCGCCACGGGGGGGATGTCCGGCGCGCGGACCGCCAGGTAATCCTCCACCTGGGCGATGATTTTTTGCAACTGCGCGATTGCCCGGGGCAAGTCTCCATCCAGTAGCGATATTGTCTGGGCAAACCGGGCCTGAAATTCGTTCCAGGCGTGCTGCGCCTCCCGACCCCAGTGCTGCACCGCGGCTAACTTTTGTTCGGTGGTCTTTAACCGTTGTTCCGCGCGGGCCAGGGCTTTTTTTTCGTCGGTGCAGTCGGGAATATGGTCGGACAGTTGCCGCTGAATGCGGGCCTGCCGCAGGTTGTCCTTGGCCACGCCCAGGCCGTCCCAGGCCTTGCGGTTTTCGCTTTTCCAGCGTCGGGGTTGTTCCTTGCAAATCCAATCGACCCCTTGCCGCGCTTCAGTTTCTAGCATTTCCAACGCCTGCCGCGCGGTGGATTGAAAGATGATGAGCGCCGCGCGAAATTCGTGCAGGGCGTCCAGCGATTGTACTTGGGCGGTGGACATGGGGATCGCGTCAAAACCTTTAGAAGTAGAGTATACCCGCGTGATCCATGGCGGGATTTAAGCGACGGCAGGTCCCCCCTAGCGCTGATTCAAATACTCCTCGATCCGTTCCGCCTTGCGCATCAAAAACGGCACATAGAGTTCGCTATGCTGGGCAAAGCGATTAAAGGTCTGCATGAGCTGCGTGAATTCGGCGGCGAATTTTTGTTGTTCCTGGTCGCGCCAGGTTGTTCCCAACGCCTGAAATTGCTTGTTGAGGCCCGATAGTTGGGTCAACAATTCTGTGTTAAAATGCCGCAGTTGGCCCGCAAAACGGCGCACATCGCCGGGATCGACAATTGCTTGGGACATAAGACAGTTCCGTGGGAAAAAGCTAGGTGTTGGGACCGCGCTGCCTGGCATTTTCTTCTTTTGTGCTACCACATCGCGGCTGGTCCCCACCTACGGTGTTTTTACTTTGTGTTGCGAAGGCGAGATCATTTTGGTTGCTCCGCGCGTAGCTCTTGGGCGGTGATGGCCCGCAGCTCGACCGCGTCAAAATCGATCGTGCCGGTCGCTCCGAACATCCCCACATGCACCAGGGCCTCGCGCGCTTGTGCGGGAACGGGGATTCGCAGGCGCTCTTTCTTCCAGGCAAAGCTACCGCTAAACGGACCAATCCAATTGTATCCCACCCGCGCGCGATTTTCGTCAAAAAAGGTGATAGTAACGCACGCTTTTTCATCTTTATTCGCTCCCGCGACTACATTTTCGGCTTGGACATGGCAAGACAACTCGAGCGCGTCGACCTTGCGGCCATCCACGGCCAACCCCTGCATCATCCGCGTCCCCCGTCCGGGAACATCATTGCTAAACCGGATAAATCGCTTTCCCGCGGGAGCTTGGGGATTCTCCATGACGCTCATTTGCCGCGCATAGTACCAGGCCACTGGTTCCTGGCTGTCCCCCGCCAATTCCTCAAAACTGCTGTTTTGAATCTCTGGTTTGGCCGGATCGGGCAGGACTTTGCGTTCATTTTCCGCTTTACCCGTCATCGGCACAAAAAGCGTCGGGCGGAGCAGCTTTTGCTCCAGCTTGCCATCTTTTTTTTGCATCAAATACAGCACCTGCTGGTAGCGCTCACCCACCGGAACCACCATCAAGCCCCCTTCCTTGAGCTGTTCCACCAGCGGCACGGGGACTTCCTCGGGCGAACAGGTGACAATGATCTTGTCAAAGGGGGCATGCTCCGCCCAACCCTGAAAACCATCGCCGATCTTTGTGTGGACATTTTTGTATTTCAACCGATCCAACACTCGTTGAGCCCCCTGGCCCAGGCTTTCGACAATTTCGATGGTGTAGACGTCTTTGACCAAGGGGCTAAGGATAGCTGCCTGGAATCCGCTTCCCGTGCCGATCTCCAACACTTTATCCGTGGGCTGGGGATCGAGTTGTTCGGTCATATAGGCCACCACAAAGGGGGCCGAGATGGTCTGCGATTTGCCAATGGGAATCGCCATGTCAAAATAAGCGAATTGTCGTTGGTTGCCGGCGACAAATTCGTGCCGCGGCGTATCGCGAAAAGCCTGCAACACCCGTTCGTTTTGGATTCCCTGTCCCGCCAGATCTTCCTCGACCATGCGCGCGCGCAGCGCGGTATAATCCGGCTTGCTCCCCGGCCCCGCCGCTTGGGCCAAGCATTTTGGCGCGGCGTTTCCCCCCGCGAGCAAGCCGAGCAGGATCAACCAGCGAGTTGTGAAACTATTCACAAATCTCAGAACTGCCGCGTAACTCCTAGCGTTAGAAGTAGCGCCACGGAACTTTGTTTTTTGGTGGGGGTTCATGCGTTTGCTCCGGCTATTCTTTGACTTCCTTTTCAATTTCCAACAATTCAACTTCGTAAATGACCAATTCATTGGGACCGACATCGGGCAGGCCGGGAAGGGCCGCCTGGCTTCCCTTGGACCCAAAGGCCAGATCCGGGGGAATGTAGACGATCCATTTATCCCCTTTTTTCATGTTGAGTAGCGCCTCCCGCAGTCCGCGTAGCACGCGTCCCACAATCAAGGTAGAGGGCTGGCTCGCGCTGTAGGTATTGATAAATTGCTGGCCCGAGAGAAGCTTGCCGACCAAGTGCAGTTGCACGCTATCCGTCGCCGTGGGGGCAGGTCCATCGCCGGTTTTAAGAACTTTATACTGCAAACCGCTGGAAAGCGCGACCACGCCTTCCTGCTTGCCATTTTCGGCTAAAAACTTTTCCGCCGCTTTTTGATTTTCCTCGCTTTGACGCTTGTGCTTTTCCTCCGCTTTATATTGGGCCTCGGCCATGATCGCCAGCATTAGTTCGGCGTATTCTTGCTCGGTAACCGTTGGTTTAGAATCCTTGGCCAGGCCATCGGTTAGCCCCTTGATCAGCGAGGGGAGGTCAAATTCCATTTCATCCGCCTTGATTCCGCGGGCAATGTCCAACCCATACACATAGCTTTTTTTGGTGTGGTACTCTTCGTCCGTGTACTTGGGCTTGGTTTCGGGGGAGGCGGGAGAATTGGCGGGAGGCGATCCCGCGGAATCAGCGGGCGGCTTGTCGGGCGCGGCTTTGGCGGCGGCATCACCGTTGGGATCGACCTGTGGTTGTTCAGGCTTGGCGGCTTCGGCTTTGGTGGTGTCCGTCTTTGCGCTTCCGCTTTTGCTATTTGTCCCCATGGCCGCAGCGGATTTTCCCGGCGGCACGCGCTTGGAATTGCGAGCCCCCGCGCGGGGTTCTTGGGCATGACCCAGGGTCATACCGACCAGAAAGACGAGTATCCAAAGCGCTGGCAACCGACCCATCCAAGCCAGCCCAACTGGCAGCCTCTGGCGTAAATCTAGGGATGGAAAGTTACGGTTACTGTGTTGATACAATGTGGATGGCATATCAGCTCCCTCGACCGATGACACGGCGTATTTGGCAAATTGTAATTTTCATTGTACTGTAAGGGGCGGGGCGGGGGGGAGGGATTTTGCCAAGCCGCGGCAATTGTGCCAAATTCTGGTAGCTCCCCGCGAGATTTTAACCCGTAATCGCCCGCCTCATTAACAAATTTTCCCCATGCGCACCAATCCCGTCAAACACAAATTACAAAACCGGGAGCCGACCTATGGAACCTGGCTCTCCCTCGGGGATTGGTTCGCCGCGCGGGTCTTGGCCCTGCAGGGCTGGGACTGGTTGACCTTGGATTTAGAGCATCAGCCAATTGACTGGCAGGGGGCGGCGCAGGTGTTTGCCACGGTGGCGGACGCCGGTTGCGTCCCCTTGTGCCGCGTTCCCGAAGGGACGCATTTTTACATCAAGCGCGCCCTGGATGCCGGCGCCTGGGGGATCGTGGTGCCGATGGTTAACACCGTCGAGCAAGCCCGAACCGCGATCGCCGCGGCAAAGTATCCCCCGCAAGGAAATCGCAGCGTGGGGGGCGGATTGCATGCGCTCAACTGGAACGCCCCTCCGGCGGAATATTTTGCCCGCGCTAATGAAGAGATTCTGGTGATCTTGCAAACAGAAAGTCCCGCTGGCGTGCGCCAAGCCGCTGAGATCTATGCCTTGCCCGGTTGTGACGCGATTTTTGTCGGACCAAACGACCTGCGCGCGCAAATGCACGGCGAGGCGGGGCACCCCCCCTCCAACGAAGAATTTGAAGCGACCCTCGCGCGGATCATCAAGTTGGGTGAACAAGCGGGCGTGCCGACCGGCATGCATGTGACGTCCGCCACGGCCGCGCTCGCCCGCGCCGAGCAGGGGATGAGGTTTCTCGCGGTGGGAAGCGACTTGCAAATGTTAGCGCGACAGTCGCAACAAGTGTTAAGCGAGTTATTTCCCCAGCGGGAGGTGGAGGCCGTGGTCAGATACTAAAGTTGCGCAAATTGATTCGTGCCGTTTGGAACGTGCCATGTGACACCCCGGGCAACCGCCAAATTACCCATCTAACATCAAATGGATGCTACCCACCGCGAATTCCTGACCAAGGGTAAATCCGGCCCACCCCTTGACAGTGAACAAAATTATAGATATAATACACTGGCTAGCGAACAGTTTTTTCTGGCAGGAGTTCCTGGTTTTCACCTAAAATAGTTGATGTAACCGACATGTAATTTTTTCTTGTTGCCTATTCGTTGTACCACGCCATGAATTTGCTGGATCACATCCGCGACCTGGGCCAAGCGGCAACCCTGCTCCGCCGCCAGCAGATTTTGGTGTTGGGGGGGACCACCCTGGTTGGTTTGTGGGGACTGCTGGCCGCGGGTGATGCCGTGGTCCAGCCGCGGGACGCGGGACTGCGCTGGATTCTTTTTTTCTTAGCCTTGTTGGCGGCGGGCATGGTCGGTTCTTGGGGAGTACGGGCCTGGAGGCAACTGGGGGCCGATCCATTGTTGCTTGCGCGGCTGATTGAAAAAAAGTATCCCAAGTATCGCGACCGGTTGACCAGCGCGGTGGAATTTTTATTGGCGGATGAGACTGCAGAGCAGGGGAGTTCCCCCGCCTTGCGGAGGCATGTTGTCTTAAATACCGCGGCGGAATTGCAAGATTTTCAGTGGAAAAGCCTGCTAGATTATCGTCCCTTGCGCCGGGCCATGGCGGGATGTTGCGCGCTGTTCACCTTATTGGGGTTAATCAGTTGGCGGTGGCCGACGGAAACGCGATTAGCCACAGAGCGATTGCTGGCTCCCTGGTCCGCGCTCGATTGGCCCCGAGCGCATCGCTTGGCCTTGCGTCAACCGGTCAATCAGGTGGTGCGTGGTTCGGCATTTGAAGTGGACATTTATAATCAAGAAGGGGATTTGCCGGATGACCTGCAAATTGTGTATCGCTGGAGAACTCCGCGCGGCCAGATGCGTTCCGAGACGCAGTCGATTCCCTGGCGCCCCGGCAGCGCGCTGGTGCGGCGCGAACAAGTTTTGGTGCCGTTTGAATTTCGCGTGTTTGGGGGGGATGACGACACCATGCCCTGGCAATCGGTCCGCGTGATCGACCCCGCCCGGGTTACAGATTTTACCATCATCGTGCATCCACCCGCCTATACCGGTTGGCCCGCTTATCCTTCGGGTCCGCAAGTGGTGGCTTTGGCCGGTTCGGCACTCACAATCCAAGGACGAGCCGACCAACCGCTCCTTTCCGCCGTGGTGGTAACCGGGGATGCGCGTATCCCCTTGCGTCTCGGCTCATCCAAGTTGGATTTTTTTGGTCCTGAGCTCCCCCCCGCCACCCAGCAAATTCCCGGGTCCCCCATTACCCCGGTACCTGGCCCCTCTTCTCCGCCGGAAGGTGAAAAATCCGCCCCGCCAGTTCCGCCAGCGGAGGATGCCCCCGCCACAGAGGATGCGCCCGATACCATCATGGCCGGGCAGCTTCCCGCGACCACTTTGGAAAACATTGCGGACTCTCGGGGCATGCGGATTCAACCAGCCTCGCGGACGATCTTGGGTATGAATTCCAATCCGTGGTCCGGGGGTTACGCCCCTGGATTACGGTTTGTTTCCCGGCAAGGCCCCGCCTTGCCACCGACTAAATTACCAGAGGCCCGGCACTGGCTACTAACGGCAAATGCTGATTATCAGGTCACGCTGACGGATAGCCATCGACTAACCAGTCAGGGAACAAATCTATGGAAAGCCCGGGCGGTGGTGGATCAACCCCCGGTGATCGAATGGACCGCCCCTCAAACGGGAATGTTGGTCATTCCCCAAGCCCGCCTGAAATTGCGCGGGACATTGCGCGACGACCTGCGGCTTGCCGGTTGGGGGATTTATTTTCAACGATCATTAAGCGCGGGAGCCGCCACCGAATGGAGGGAGTTTTTTGCCGGGCCGGCAGTCCCCGCCCCTCCCACCACGGATGAATTGGCGCTCATCGCACGGGGCGAATTTCCAGCGGAACTGCGTCCCCTGGAGGAAGAGTGGGATTTGACGCCGTTGCGGCTCCACCCTGGATATCAATTTGAATTTTCCCTGGCCGCCCGCGACTATGCCAATCAAGAAACGCGGTCAACACCGCGAATCCTGAATGTCGTCACTCCCCAGCAATACGCGCAGCGCCTGGCACAGCGCCTGACGGGACTGTTGGCGGAACTGTCGCGCGTCCGTCAATTGCAGGAGCAGGTTCATCGCCAAAGCCAAGATATCGCCTCGGCGTGGCAAGGGACCGCGCTTGCCAACGATGCACCCCAGCCCGCCACCACCCCCATCACTCCCGCGCAAATTGCGGGATTGGCGGCTGCCAGCCAACTGCAAACTCAAATCACGCGCAGTCTGGTGGGGGAGTCGGAAGGCGTGGCGGCGCAGCTTAGATCCCTGCTGGAAGAGTTATATATCAATCGGCAAGAATCCGAACCGAGCGCCCGTCAGGCCGAATCTCTCCTAGCGGCCATTACGCTGTTGCACGAGCGCGACTTGCCCACGGTGGAGCGCGAGTTAGCCCTGGTGGCCAAATCCGCCGGAGAGCTTGCGCCCGCGGGGGGACAACCTAATCCACCTCCCACCGTAAGTAGTTCACCCCAACTCTTGGATAGTCTGCTGGCGTGCGCGCAGGGTCAGCAGAGAATTATCGCCACGCTGGAGGATTTGCTGCTCAATTGGACCGAGGCCACATCCCTGGCGATGGTAAAAGCCGAGTTACAACAGATTTTGGCCGAACAGCAGGAATTATCCACATTGGTCCAGGCCCAAACAGCGGCGGCACTGGGAAAATTGTGGGAAGAACTTTTGCCGGACCAACGGGCGGCCTTGGCCGATTTGCAGCAACGGCAATCAGGTTTGGCGGCGCGTCTGGAAAAATTGCTCCCCCGGCTGCGCTTGTTAGAAACCAAGGAAGACCGCCAGTCGCAACAGGCGGTGCAATACGCCCTGCGGCTGTGGTCCAGGCAAAATCCCAGCGTGCTCCTCCAAACCGCGGCCACCGCCATAGGAGAAAATCGTTTGGGTCCCGCCGCTTCCCGGCAATTGACCGCCACGCAGGTCTTGACCCAACTCATCGAGGCATTGCAACTGCGATACCGCGATCCTCCCGCCGGTCAGGCGAATCAGGCGGGCAATTCCGCAGCCGCCGCAGCCGCCGCCGCACAGCAGGAAATTCAAGAACTGTTGCGGCTAGTCACGGACATTCTCCAACGGCAAACCGAAGCGCAATTAGGCAGCGAACAGTTATTAGTGCGGGCCAATGCCGGAACCTGGAATTCCGCCACGCAGGATGCGCTGGCACAGCTTGCCAATCGGCAAAATTCCCTCGCCCAAGAAACCTTGGTTCTGGCTTTGTCGCTAAAGGCCCAACCGGTTTTGCATTATTCCCTGACCGGGGCGCACGGGGCGATGCAGGGGGCTAGCCGTGAATTAGGTCAATCCACCACACTTACTGCGGCGGTTTCCTTGCAATCCGAGGCGATCGCCAAGTTAAAAATTCTGCAGCAGGGATTAACAGCGGCGGCAAAGTCCCCCCCCGCCGCGCCTCCTTCTAATGCAGCGTCCGCTCCCCCGGGCGCGGACCCACTTCCCCCCGCTCAGCAACTGTTGCAAGCTTTGCGGCTCAAGGAATTGCAGGTTTTGCGTCTGTTGCAGGCCGACCTTAACCGCCGCACGATGGAGCTGGAGGTAAATCGGGTCCCGGGCGAAAATTTGACTCCGGCTCAACAAACTCTGTATGCTAAATTAGCGGCGGAACAAAGTCGCCTCCGTGAACTTTTACGAAAAATGCTGGCTGAGTTGGGCCAGCCAGAACCGGAAAATCCCGAATAGCCATTTGCTGTGGCATTAATTTATCCCCCTTGGATTCCCATGCGATTATACCTATTGCCACGGCGGATTGTGGTTAGCACATTCTTTGGCGCGTTCCTTTTGGCAGGAGGGGGTGAACGCGCGTGGATTTGCCGGGCAGCTCCCGTTCTGTCCGAATCCGCAGAGTCGGGGGGGACAGTCAATTTAGACCAACAACTGTTAGAGGAGCCGCCGACAACCACCCCCCCCGCGCCGGTTATTGGCCAGGGAGGCCCGTTGCCCGATCCATCCCGGCCATTAGCGCCCGGCGACCTGACGCGTCCCCCGTTGACGCCGCTCCCCCCCGTTCCCCCCGATCAAAACCCCTTGTTGCCAATTATGCGGAAAATGGAGGCCGCGGAACAACTGGTGTCGCGGGAGCAATCGGACACCGCCACGCAAAAAATCCAGGCGGACATTTTGAAACAAATCGACGCGCTGATCAACAATTGCCGTCAATGCCAAAACTGCCAGTCCCCCGGCGGGTCGGCGGGGTCACCCTCCGCTAGCCGTCAACCATCACAGCCGCGCCCGGGGAAAAACCCTGCGGGAGGGAGCGCTGGCGAGGCTCCCGCCTTTTCGGGAAGCGAAAAATTGGTGGATCGGAACGCCAAATCCCCCCCAGCGCCAGCGGCACAAAGCCCGCGGGATTTATTGCAATCCAGTTGGGGGCAGTTACCGGAACGCTGGCGGGCGGAAATGTTAGAAGGGCCCGGCGACGAATTTTTGCCTCATTTTGAACCCCAGTTACGCGAGTACTTTCGCAAATTGATGCAAAACCCCGCTGCGCCCCGTTAAGTGGCGGCCAAATTTGGTCACACCCCGGTAACAATGTTTTGGGGGGGCCGCCAACCTGTGTTATAGTAAAGCGCCGTGACCAGCGCGGATCGGCATCAGTGATTCGTGATTCCGCTGTTGAATGATTTCAACATTTTTTACCTAAGCGTGGTGGCATGATGATCCCCGGAACTCGACGAAGCTTCTTACGCGCGGCCCTGACATCCGGATTAACCGCCTGGGGGGCCTCGCAGTTGGGAGGATCGCGGGCTTGGGCTGGCCCCGAGCCTGACGCGGCCTCACTCTCCGCGACCGGCGACGACATCCTCTTTATCACGCCCAAAACGCAGGACGCAATTGACCGGGGCCTCAAGTTTTTGGCCCAACGCCAGCAGGACGACGGCGCTTTTGGCACGAGTGGTTATAGCCGCAATGTCGGCGTGTGCGCCTTGGCCGGGATGGCGTTTTTGTCCGCGGGGAGCATGCCCGGACGGGGACCTTTTGGCGGGCAAATCGACCGCTGTCTGGACTTTCTGCTGGAACATACCGAGGAAAGCGGTTTCATCACCATTCCCGATATGCTGACCCACGGACCGATGTATGGTCATGGATTTGCCACGCTGTTTTTGGCGGAGTGTTTTGGCATGACGCGGCGGGGGGATTTACGTCCCAAGTTGGCCAAAGCGGTCGAACTTATTGTGCAGACCCAAAACAACGACGGCGGCTGGCGGTACCAGCCCCAACGGGAAGATGCCGACATTTCGGTCACTATCTGTCAGATTATGGCGTTGCGGGCGGCGCGTAATTCCGGGTTGCATGTCCCGCCCGAGACGGTCCGTCGTTGTGTCGATTATGTTAAACGCTGCCAGCAACCGGATGGCGGTTTTGTCTATATGCTGCAAACCGGCGGAACCAGCGCGTTTGCGCGCTCCGCCGCTGGCGTGGTGGCCCTGCAAAGCGCGGGTATCTACGAAGGTCCCGAAATCGAAAAAGGTTTGGCGTATTTAATGACCCATTTGCCCAAAGGGGACAATTACCAAAAAGATTCGCATTATTTTTATGGGCATTATTATGCCGTACAAGCGATGTGGCAGGCCGGGGGAGAGTCCTGGGAGCGCTGGTTTCCCGCGATCCGCGATGGCCTATTGCATCGCCAGCAGCAAAATGGCTCTTGGCTCGATCCCATTTGCGCCGAGTATGGCACCGCCATGGCGTGCATCATCTTGCAAATGCCCAACAACTATTTGCCCATTTTTCAACGCTAAACGCCGATGCGCGGGGGATCGCTTTTATTGACACTGTTAGTCGCGGGCTATTGGCTTTGCGCCGGGGCTATGGCGGACGATTCCACCCCCCCGCGTCCCGCCGGTTGGTTATGGACCTGCGATGGCCAAACGCGCTTTGTGCGGTTGCGGGCAATTTCCGAGGCAGGGGAGTTTGCTTTTCAATCCGCGACACTTGACGCGGCATCCGGGCCATCTCCCCGCGCCCTCGCGCCGCTGTCCATGGACAACAACGCCAGCGCTGCGCCCGCGGAGTCATTCACGTTACCGCTGGAAGAGTTGGACCGCTGGGGAAGTTGGCCCCGCGCCGCCGCGGGATTGCAGGTAGAACTGCGCGCTGGGGGCAGAATCATCGGCAGCTTAGTTAAGTGGACGGATCAGCGGGTGCGGATGGACTTGGCGGCGGATGGCGGGGAAATTAACTTGCCACAAAGCGCCATTGCCCGGTTTATCTGGCAGCCGGACGTCTGGAATACCTGGCAACGACATCATCCCACCTTGCGTGTTCCAGATACCGCCGCGGCATTCTCATCTTCCTCCGCCGAACCTGGCGGTGACGCCGCTACCGCGCCGGATGACATAACCTCCAAAACCAGTGATTCGGTCTTGGTGGCAAATAAGCCAATAGAACAGGATCAGGTGTGGTTTATCAATGGTGATGTGCAGTCCGGCACGGTCACCGACTGGCGGGATCGTACGATTTTTTTGCAGACAGCCGCTGGAGAACTTGCGCTCGAAACGGTCAATTTGGTCGCGGTGGAATTTGCCCCGTCCCGATTTGCCGCTCCGGCGGCGGACCTGGCGGAAATCCCGCCGGGAACGAAATTTTGGATCGGCTTGACGGATGGCACGCGGGTTTTGGCGGGATTGCCGCGGGCCACCCCGGCGGGCTTTGAACTGCCGCTGGAGCAGGGCGGCTTTATGAGTGCGTCGGCCGCGGCGCTTTGTGCCATTCAGCCCCTGCATCCCCGGGTGCGGTATCTTAGCGATTTGCCCGGCAGTTATAAACATGTCCCCTGGCTCACCCAGTCTTGGGATTACCAGCGTGACCGCAACGTGTTGGGTGGGTCGTTGCTCTCCGGCGGAGTAGCGGCGGTCAAGGGGCTAGGTTTGCACAGCGCGGCGCGTTTGACGTATGTGCTTCCCGATCATTGCCTGGCTTTTGCCGCCGAAGTGGGGATTGACGACGCGACGGCTGGCGGCGGCGAGGTGATATGCCGCATCTATGGCGACGCGGGGACGGGGGAATGGCGGTTGCTGCGGGTAACGCCGATTGTGCGTGGTGGGGATGCCCCTTTGCCCGTGCGGGTGGATTTGACCGGACAAAAACGACTAAGCCTGCTGGTGGATTATGGGCGAGAGGGAGGGGCTCTTGATCACGCCGATTGGCTGAATGCGCGGGTCATTGTCGCCGCGCCTTGATCCCCCCTCGCGGATGGCAGGTTCTCGGTTGCGCGGTCCCTCTTTTTATGCTAGCACATTTGCTCTCGCGGGAATGACCGGCGGATGTCACGATTGTCCGCTGTGAAGGACTGCCCACCCCCTGGCCGGGTCGTCCAACGGCGGTTATTTTTCCGCCGGTGCTTGTTTGCCATCTTCCCCGGGTACCCCTGTGAGTAGCGCGACTGCGGCCACCTTATCAAGTCTGAGGCAACCAACCATCCCTTGCGGGACCACCGCCAGCTCTCGGCGCTGGCAACTGTTAGCGCTCTGCGCCTGGGGCTTGGTGGGCATGGTTCTGGGCGCGCGACTGGGAATGTTGCCGTATGAGCGCAGCGTGCTCGACGAGTATGCGTTCGGTCCGGCAAGTTGGTGGAGCGATGACGTTTTTGTCTACGAGACCACGATCCATTATTTATACACGCCGACATTCACTGTTTGTTACTCGCTCATCTGGATGTGGCCACCGGGCGTGGCCGCCATCTTGTGGACTATGCTCAACCTGTGCAGCCTGTACGCTGGCCTGCGCGCGCTCAACCAGCGCCTCTTGCCGGTTGTGTTTGCCGGTTGGGGCCCGCGCGAACAGGCATGTTTGCAACTTTTGGCGTTGTGGGGGTGCTTTCGCGGGATGTGGTCCGGCCAGGCCAATGCCCTGGTGGCGGGGCTGGCGTGCCTGGCCGCGGTCGCGATTTACCAGCGACAATGGTGGCGTGCGGCGTTGTGGCTGACTTTGCCCGTCTTTATCAAAATTTGGCCTGTCGCATTACTTTTGTTGTTTGTCGCGGCGTTTCCCCGACAGTTGGCATGGCGGCTAGCGGCGCTTTTTGCCGCCTTCGCTGCGTTGCCGTGGTTCACGCGTGATTGGGCTTTTGTCATGCGACAGCATGTCGGCTATGTCGACATGCTCCTCCACCGCCGCCAACAGATCCGCCTGCACGGCTATCGCGATTTTTGGACAATCTGGGAACAATTTGCCACACCCGTGCCAGCGGCCTATCAGGTGTTGCAAATCGCCTCGGGCCTGGGATTAGCCTATGCCGCGCTCCACTGGGCCAAGCGGGCCAATGACCCCGTCAACCGCGCCAGCATGGTACTACGCGTCACCGCGCTGTGGGCGTGTTGGCAACTGCTGTTGGGACCTGGATCGGAACGACTGACACTGGGGATCTGCGCGCCGTTTGCGGCGGTGGCCTTGATCGCGGGTTGGGGGAGGGGAGTAGCGAGCTGGTCGTACGGAGTGGCCTTGGCCGCGTGGTGCGGCCTGTTTGTGTTGGGGCTAGGAGAGATAGAACGCGCCCTGGCGCGCGTGACACACCCCGCCGTACAGGCCATCGCCCCCGGCGGAGTGATCTTGCTCGCGCTGTGGTGGCTATTTTGGAATCTCCCGGGGGATCAGCCCCGCCCCGCCAGTCTAAAACAGCTCCCGGATCGGACTGCCGCTGTCGATCAAGGGAATCGGACGCCCGCTGTGGTTTAAAAAGTTGATCGTGGGGTCGATGCCCAGGACCTGAAAGATTGTCGCGTGCAGGTCTCCCGGCGTGACGGGCCGATCGATCGGGTGCTCGCCGCGGGAGTTGGTGGCGCCGATGATTCGGCCTCCTTGCACGCCGCCCCCTCCCGCCAGGCAAAACATGGCATTCCCCCAGTGATCCCGCCCCGGCGAACCCATGCTGCCAGGCGCGCCCCCATTTCCGCCATCGTTCATCTTGGGCGTGCGGCTGAATTCGCCGCACAGCAGCACCAGGGTTTTTTCCCATAACCCGCGTTGGGCAAGATCCTCTAGCAACGCGGCAAAAGACCGATCCACCGCGGGAATCATCCGTTCATATGCGGGCTTGATGTCCCAGTGATGGTCCCAGCCCCCGGAATGGATGCTGACAACGGTCACCCCCGCCTCGACCAGCCGCCGCGCCAGCAAGGCCGACTGACCCAGCGTGTCGCGGCCGTAACGTTCGCGGACGGCGTCCGGCTCGGCGGCAATGTCAAAGGCCGCGCGGGCGGCGGGACTGGTAACCAGGTCGAACGCCCGCTGTTGAAATTTATCGAGCGCGGCTTGCGGGTTTGACTTGCCCGTGGATTCCCGAGCGGCGATGTTGGCCGACGCATCCGCCGCGCGGCGCATCTCGTCAATTGATTTGCGCAGGTGCTCGCGGTCTTGCAGGCGGGCGATGGTGACATCGGGCAGGACGGAAAGGTTGGGGACTTGGTAACCGTCGGGGTTGGGATCTCCCGCGGTAAAGGGCTGGTGTTCGGGGCCGAGGTAGCTCGATCCAAAGTAGCCGGGATTGAGGCCCACGCTAGCGGCATGGGGGACGCCGACATGCGCGGGGAGTCCCGCCGTGCGCGGGCCAATCAGTTTTGAAGCCGCGGCGCCAAAGTAAGGATTGCGCGGGGCGGTCTCTAGGCCGTTCGCTCCGAATCGACCCGTCAAAATGGCGTGCGCGGCGGCAAAGTGGTCGCCATTATCATGATACAGGCTGCGGATAATCGAAAATTTGTCGGCCACTTTGGCTTGCTCGGGAAGCAACTCGCTAATTTCAAATCCCGGCACGTTGGTCTTTTGCGGCAGCCAAATGCCCCGATACTCGGACGGGGCCTGAGGCTTCATATCGTACAAATCCAGATGGCTAGGTCCGCCATCCAGCCAAAACAGAATCACGCGGGTGTCCTTATTCACAGTCGTCGGGCCGGCGGCGGATTCCTGGGCGCGCAGGA
Organism: Pirellulales bacterium; assembly: GCA_033762255.1. Lineage (NCBI taxonomy): Bacteria > Pseudomonadati > Planctomycetota > Planctomycetia > Pirellulales > Pirellulales bacterium. The sequence goes on from JANRLT010000041.1 coordinate 22,264, forward strand.
TGGCCGGCAAGCCCAGGCTAGCCAGGCCGGTAAAGCCGATTTGCAAGAAGCTGCGGCGGGAAACGCCATCACAATAGCGGCGGGAACGGGCGGAGGAAAAAGGAATTTGCAACATACGCGTGGCTCCTGGGGTGAGGGAAAGTTCAGGAGGGAAGGGAAAAGCGAGGTGAACAATCGGTTGGGGATTTGAATGATTCCGGATACATGTTCATTTACAATATTTATAAATGATTTACGCGATCAAATCCCGGACGACGCGGCCATGCACATCGGTCAGGCGAAAATCACGACCGGCGTAGCGGTAGGTGAATTTTTCATGGTCAAACCCTAGTAAATGCAAGAGCGTGGCGTGCAGATCGTGGATATGGACTTTATTTTCGACGGCGGCAAAGCCGAATTCATCGGTCGCGCCGTAGACATAGCCTTTTTTCACGCCGCCACCGGCCAAGAGCATGGTAAAGCCGTAATGATTGTGGTCGCGGCCGTTTACCTTGCCCGCGTTTTGGCCGGGAGTGGGGAGTTCCACGGTCGGGGTGCGGCCAAATTCGCCGCTAATCATGACCAAGGTGCTGTCCAGCAGGCCGCTGCTTTTTAGGTCGGTAATGAGCGCCGCGATCCCGCCATCCACCTCGCCCGCTAAGCGGCGGTGGTTGACTTCGATATCGTCATGGTTGTCCCAGGGTTGCCCCTCGCCATGCCAAACCTGCACAAATCGCACGCCCCGCTCGATCAAGCGGCGGGCGATCAGCAGTTGCCTTCCCTGCGTCGACTGGCCATAAGCCTCGAGAATATTTGCCGGTTCGCGACTGGTGTCAAAGGCGTCGGCCGCTTCGGCCTGCATCCGGTAAGCCAGTTCAAAGCTGTGAATCCGCGCATCCAACTGCGCGTCGCCGGGACGGGCGGTTTTGTGCAAACCGTTAAGCTCTTGTACCAGATCCAACTGGCGGCGCTGGTCCTCGCGGGATTGATGCTTGGTGCGGATATGTTCGATCAGCTTTTCCAGGTCGGTATGCTGGGTGTTGATATATGTTCCCTGGTAGATCCCGGGTAAAAAGCCCGCTTGCCAGTTTTGAGTTTCTTGAATGGGATACCCCCCCGGGCACATGGCGATAAACGCGGGGAGGTTCTCATTTTCGGTCCCCAGGCCATAAGTCAGCCAAGAGCCCATGCTGGGGCGCACCAGCCGCGGCTCGCCGCAGTTCATCAATAACAGCGAAGGCTCGTGATTGGGGACATCGGCATGGAGCGAACGCAGGACGGTGAATTCGTCGATCACGCTTCCCACTTTTGCAAATATTTCGCTGACTTCGATCCCGCTTTGTCCGTACTTTTGAAATTTATACGGACTGGGTAACGCCGCGCCGGTCTTGCGCTCGGTCGGACGGTTGTTGGGAATGGGTTTCCCGGCGTATTTTTCCAGCAGGGGCTTAGGGTCAAAGGTGTCCACATGCGAACACCCCCCATTTAAAAAGATATGAATAACACGTTGCGCCTTGGGGGCAAAGTGGGGCGCCTTTGCGCTGAGCGGGGAAGTGTCCGTGGGGGAGGCAGGGGCTACGCCCGGGGACGCGGCGGATGGCTCGAGAGCGCGGGCGTTTCGACTTAGCAAACCGCTTTGCTCTAGCAGTTTCCCCAGGGCCACGGCTCCAAAGCCCAAGCCGCTACGGGTCAGCAGATCACGTCGATTGATGAACATGGAAGTTCTATCTCTGGTTGTTTGTCCGCAAACTTAGAGTTATTGGCTGAATAACGCTAAATCCGAATAATTGAATCGGGCCGTTGGGCCTTTACATGGGGTACTTCTCTTAACCGAGGGGAGCGCCGCGCTTGTCTTATCCACCTAATCCACAAACACAAATTCATTCGTCATGAGGAGCGCCTGGGCCAGTTGCCTCCAGGCATGCTCCGCCGGAGAGGTGGCCACCCCGTCCGCGGGGGTCGGTTTCTCCACAAATTTCAAAGCCAGGCTTTCTTCTTCCGGGGTGGCGCTGCGGCCTAGCACGCACTGATACAGTGCCTGGATTTTGGCGGCGGGATTATCCGCTTTGGCGACGCTCTGTCGTTCAAGGACCCCCTCCGCCATTTCCACCACAAAGGGGCTATTTAAAAAGAATAGTGCCTGCTGGGGAACCGTTGTGTTAAACCGCTGCGGCGTATGGGTGTCGGGGCTGGCAAAATCAAACGTGCGAAAAAAACCGGGTAGGTTTTGCCGTTCGATATGACCATAAATGCTGCGGCGATTGCTATGTTGTTCGACCATTTCGACCGCCTTACCCCCCAGCGTCAAATCTAGCTTGCCGCTTGCGGCCAAGAGCGAATCACGCAATGCCTCGAGGTCCAGCCGCCGCCGGTTTGCTCGCCAATAGTAATCGTTTTCGGGATCGATACTCCGGGCCGCAGGTCGGTCGGCGGAAGATTGCTGATAAACGCTGCTCAAGACTATCTGGCGGTGCAAATGCTTGAGCGACCAGCCGTGCTGGATAAAATCAGCCGCTAAAAAATCCAACAGCTCTCGCTGCGGCGGCGAAACAGTTCGCACGCCAAAATCGCTGGCTGTGGGGACTAGTCCCGTTCCAAAATGATGCTGCCAGACTCGATTGACAATTACCCGCGCGGTCAGGGGATTATCTGCCGAGGCAATCTCGCGGGCTAATTCTAATCGACCACTGCCGTTTTTGTACGAGGGACGCTCGGGCCCGGTAATGATGCTGACAAATCGCCGCGGCACATGCGGGCCCGCCCGGTCGGGATTGCCGCGCAACAGAATCGGCGTAGTTTCGGCAATTTGGGGGGCATCCCGCAGGATCAGGGCCTGTGCGGGAGCCTCGGGTGATTTTGCAAGCTGGCCCACTTCATCCCGCAGCTTTTTTAGTTCATCTTTGACGGGCTTGGAAAACGCCCGATCGAGTTGTTCGGGTCGAATATGAAATGGGGAATTTTCTCCGGCGATGATTTGCCGCAACTCCTCCGCAGCGGGATCGTCCAAGGCTGTGGGAACGGGAAGATTGGCCGCTTGGGCCGCGGCGGTTCGCTCGTTAAATTCCCGTTCCGCGGCGGTCAGCAGTCGGGCAAAGGCGATGGTGAACTGCCGGAGATTGGCGGAGGGGGCTTCCGTAAAGAGTTGGGCGACGCGAGGATTGATTTTTGCGGGTTTTTCCGCCGTCGGGCGGTATTTTTCCCAAATTGGGCCGGCTTGCGCGGCAAAATCCGCCTCCGTGAGCTGGACTAACTCTAAATAAGGGGACCAGATGGGACTATGATCCTTACCCGCTTGCTCTAGCAGTTTTTTCCAGCGCTCGATGATGGGTTTGCTAAATTGCAACTTTCCCAATTCCTGGCTTAGTTGCGGATGCTGGTCGTTGCTGTTGCCCAGTTTGGCCACGAGCAGGTATTCGGCCAGATGGTCGCGCCAACTTTGGCGTAGAGCGGTCTCTTGCTCAGCCCGGTAGTCGGTCAGCTTTTTCTCGACGGCCGCCAGACGGTCCTGATAGGCGGGACTGGGGGGGGAAATGGGAACTAGCTCTTCAACGCAGGCGTCAAATATGCCAAACAACGAGTAATAATCGGCCGTGGGGATGGGATCAAACTTGTGATCATGGCAGCGGGCGCAAGATACCGTCAGCCCCTGGGTGGTTCGCATAAGCACATCAATGCGATCGTCAATAATGTCGAATTTGTTATTGAGGAATCGCCGCCCGAGGGTCAAAAATCCCAACGCCGCCAAGTCCGGCCGCGGTTGATCAGACTGTAGCGGCAATAAATCCGCCGCCAGTTGCTTTATCAAGAACTGATCATAGGGAAGATCATTATTCAGCGCATTGACCACCCAATCGCGATAGACATACGCGAAGGGATAGGCGCGATCCTCCGTAAAGACATAACCTTTGGTGTCGGCATAGCGGGAGAGATCAAGCCAATACCGGGCCCAACGCTCGCCGTAATGGGGCGACGCCAAGAGCCGCTCGACCACTTCGGCGTAGGCCTGCGGGGTGGGATTTTTACAAAACTCATCCACCTCCGTGGCCGTGGGGGGTAGCCCCGTCAAGTCATAATACACCCGGCGAATCAAGCTGCGGGGATCCGCCGGTGGAGCAGGTGTTAAGTTTTTATCTCGCAACTTTGCCAAGATAAATTCATCAATGGGGCTTTTTACCCAATCCGCGGGAATTCCCCCCGCGGCTAGTTCCTCGGGATTATGCCGCGGCACAGCGGGCATCGTTACTTTTTGAAACGCCCAATGGTTTTTGCCCAATTCAGCCGGAGTGCTCTTAGCCTGGGCTTCGGGCTCTTCCGGCCAGGGAGCTCCTTGCTCGATCCAAGAGCGGAGCAATTGCAAGTCTGTATCTGGCAATTTGGCTTCGGGGGGCATCTTGATTTCCCCCTCATGGCGGATCACGGCCAAAATTTTGCTGTTGGCGGGCTGGGCGGGATCAAAAATCGGCCCATCGTCTCCTCCCGCCATGAATCCCTGTTTTTTGTCTAATCGCAGGCCATATTCTTGCTTTTTTGAACCATGACACGCGGAGCAATGGGTGTGCAAGAGGGGACGGATTTTGGATTCAAAATGCTCGATCTGCTCCGGTGTGGGTACCGGTGGGGAAGTGAGTGACTGTTCGGGAATGGCCGGTGGAGGTTGTTCGGCGGCAGTCATCCCTGGCAAAGGGAGCATGCCCAATCCCAACATGGCGACATACCCGAGCCAAGAAGCAATCCTTGGGGGGTGAGCGCAGCGCAGTCTACCAGTGGAAGCATTAACTCCCCGGCCAGCGGAGTCGTAACGGTGCGCGAGCTGAAAAAACATGCAAAACTACGGGTAAAATGAAAGATTTACCAAGGCGGTCGCGGGTGCGCGACCTGCAAACCCGCGACGGGGTCACAGGGACATTTCGCGGGGAAGGAACTGACAAAAATCAAGCACAGGCGGGGATGCCGCCAGGAAATCGTCGGTGCGATTCCCCGGAGCAACGGTGCTTAAAATATAGGTGGCCCTGACCAAATTTAGTTCGATCCGGACCAAGGTCATTATCACCTTTGCCAAGGTGGTTGCCAAGCAAATTTTTGGGGTGGTGCGCTGTTTTTTTGGCTGGTGGACCGCTCCCCGGAGGTGGCATGGGGAGGAAATAGAAAATTCGGGGGAAAACCCGCTGATTGTTTGACAATTCGCGCATACTCAAATAGCATGCAGAGAGAGGAAAAAGGAGTGGAAGATGGCAAATTCCATTCTTTCCGGCAAGAGAAAGAGGCGTCACAGAGGGATTCTCGCGCTGGCCGGATTTTCTGAGGCGATTATCAGGACAATTGCCGCAAGGTTAGATACAGGTCTGATCCCTGGCGGTTTTTTAGTGATGTGTGCCGGGACTTGTCATGATGGGGTTCCCCTCATTATTTCGGCATAACCGCAATCCCAGGTGTCAGCGACCGCTCCGGTTTTGTGCGCACCCGTTTTATTTTTGAGTGAATTCCATGCCACAGCGTCGCAAGGTTTCCCGTCAACGAATCTGCCAGCTTGAACGTTTGGAGTCCCGCTATAACTTGGCCGGGGTGGTCACGATCACTTATGACCCCGCCACGGGCGACCTCATGGCCACTGGGGATGCCGCCGGAAATGAGTTTACCGTCACGGATAATGGCGGCGGCTGGACCCTCACGGGACTTAATGGGACGCAGTTCCTGATGGAAGACGATATGGGGGGTGGCATGGGCATGCCCATGCCGGTGGACTCGCTCATGATCGGTTCGGTCGGGACCGCCACGCTGATGCTGGAGGACGGGGCGGATCTGGTAACCCTCGATGGCGTACAGATTGGCGCCGATCTGATTTTTGAAGGGGGATTGGGGAATGATGAACTGTTATTGACCAATGCCGTTTTTATCGGCGGCAATGGCAACATCAACATGGGTGACGGTAGCAATAAGCTGACAATCGAGTTGGATGTATTCATCCAAGAGCAGCTAAACATTACCGGAGGGAGCGGCACCGACGACATTCTGATATCGGACTTGACTGTCACGGAGTTGATGACGATCTCGCCCAATGGAAATACCAACAACACGACGATTGTCAATGTCATTGTGGGAGAAACGTTTACCTATAACGGCGGGTCGCTGGTGGATAATGTGAATATCACGGATCTGTCAGTGTTGACGGCGGTGACCATTAATTTAGGAAATGGCATCAATGAATTGAATATAGGCGGGTTGGAAACCCTCGAATCCGAGCCAGGAGCGGGATTGGACGTGTTCGGCGGGACCGGAGCGGATACCATCAATATCGATTCCGCGGAATTGTCCCTGGATTTGCTGATTAACGCGGGTAATGGCTTAAATAGCGTGACCGTGACCAACACCACGACGTTGGGACCGGCGAACATCACCACCGGCAATGGCGCGGATTTGATCTTTATTCAGGACTGCGAATTTTTCCGGGATGAAGTGGTCAACGACGTCGACGGAAATTTAAATATCTCCACCGGGAACGGCGCGAACGATATCACGGCCTATGGCGTGGAAGTCTGGGGCGATATCAATATCATCGGCGGCACAGGATTAGAAAAAGTGCTGATCTTTTCGGCGGTGACGGATGACGGCGACGGCGACGCCGACGATCATTTGATTATCAATGTCGGCAATGGCGGTTCGGACATGCGAATTACCAACGCCCTGATCAACGGCAACATTCAGATCACTGCCGCCAACGGGATCGATCAGATCCAAATGGGGCTGTATTTCTCCGTGGCCGAACCACCTCCTTTGACCGGCGATCTGGATGGCGACGGCGATGTGGACGGCGGTATGGTGGTGGTCGCGGGCTTTATGACCATCGACACCGGCAACGGGGCCGACGCCCTGGACATTGCCCTGGTGAATGTCTTTGAGGAAGTGTACATCGTAACCGGCGGATCCGCCGATAATATCCAAATCTACAACGTGGTCTGGAGCGGTGACTCTATCACGATTGACACCTCCACCACGATTGTCGACGATGTGGCCCTGGACAACGATTTGTTGAATATTGGCTATCTTTACTCGCCCATCACTTTGCTAAACATCAATACCGGCGATTTTAGCGATCTGGTCAGTTTTTATGCCAGTGCGATCGGACGCACCCGCATCAATACCGGGGCCCTCCACGACACCGTGGCCATGTTTATCCACAACATCTTTGATGACCTGTTTATCGAGACCGGCACCGGCAGCGATACCGTCCGCATGGACAACTGCCTTTCTAATCTAAATTTCGGCATCCTGTATTACATCGATGCCAATAACGGTTATGACACGGTCCAGGTGAATGGCTCGATCATGGGCGAGCTAAGAATCCTGACCAGCACCGAAAACGACCGCGTCACGATCACCGGCAATATTATGAAGGATTTCTTTGCGGAATTGGGCGAGGGAGAGCTGGACGAACTCTATATGGAATTGAATCAGATCGGCGGGTCGGGTCTGGCTAATGGTGGATCAGGCCGGACGGATCGCCTGGTCCAAGTCAACAACGCCTTTGGCGTCCGCAATACTATTGTTGGCTGGGAATTGCTATAAGTTGTTTGGCAAGCGGCTGTCATTTATCACTATTGCGCCGCAGAATTAGACTCTCCCGCGCGCCGGTTCCGCTCCGGCAGGCCATGCTGTTCGTACGCTTCTTGGGCCGGGTGGTGGATCATCCCCCGGCCCGCTATCATTTTTTCGCGATCAACCAGGCCGCGTCGCGCGGGGGCAATTCAGTCTTTCCGAGTCCTGTTTGGCCTCAATGGATGTCTGCTAGCATGGCCTGACACGCTCTAGCCGCCCTATCGTGAATTCGGGGCCACCGTTAAAATAAATATCGATTTTCAGCCGCGCGGCGCGGGCTTCCTCTCTTTGCTATTTTGCCACTTATGCTTCGTTATTGGACCGCCGGCGAATCCCACGGACAAGCCATGATCGCGCTTGTGGACGGATTTCCAGCCGGCGTCACTCTCGATACCGCCCTTATCAATGATGAACTCCGCCGCCGTCAGGGGGGATATGGGCGTGGCGGCCGCCAGCGAATTGAAACCGACACCGTGCAAATTTTGACCGGTGTGTGGCAGGGGACCTCCCTAGGGAGTCCCATTGCCCTGCAGGTTATCAACAAAGATTACAAACTGGAAAAGCTGGGCGACCTAGAGCGTCCTCGTCCCGGACATGGCGATTTGACCGGGGCGATAAAGTATTTAGGTTCGATTCGGGGAGTCTTGGAGCGGGCCAGTGCCCGGGAAACCGCCATGCGGGTGGCGGCTGGCGCGTTGGCTAAACTGCTTTTGCAAAATTTTGGCGTCACCGTTTTTGGCTATGTCGTGCAATTGGGCGAAATTGCCCTGCCGCCGCTGGCTGGCACTCCCGCGGAATTAGCGGCGCTGCGCGACAGCAGCGAAATCTATTCCCTTAACCCACCGCTTGATGAATCGGCAAAGGAACTGATCGACAAAGTCGGCAAGGAGGGGGACACCCTGGGAGGAATCGTCGAAACGCGGGTAACCGGACTCCCCTTTGGCCTGGGAACGCACGCCCAATGGGATCGCAAGTTGGATGGTCGGCTGGCGCAGGCGGTGATGGCAGTGCAGGCGATCAAGGGGGTGGAGATAGGGCTAGGATTTGCCGCGGCGCGGCTGCGGGGTTCGCAGGTGCATGATCCGATCCAGTACGACGCGGCACAGGCCGATCAGCCGCACCTAGGATATGTGCGGCCGACGAATAACGCGGGCGGGTTGGAGGCGGGCATGACCAACGGGCAGCCGCTGGTGGTGCGGGCGGCGATGAAGCCGATCAGCACGCTGCGCAAGCCGTTGGATTCGATCAATCTGGCGACCAAAGAGCCGGAGGCCGCCGCCTACGAGCGGAGCGATGTCTGCGCTCTGTCGGCGGCGAGCGTCATCGTGGAAAACGTGATCGCCTTTGAGGTGGCCGCCGCCTTTGTGGAAAAATTTGGCGGTGACAGCCTGGTGGAAATGCTGGCCCGCCGCGATCTATTTATGCGGATGGCGCGGGATCGCTAGGGGGTTAGTGGACAAATCGCATTTTTTAGGCACGGAATAACACGGATGTTGCTCCTGCAAGAAGACACTCGTCGCTGGATGTGCCGCTGGAGCTGGCTGCTGCTGGGGTTGCTCCCCACCTGCGTGACCTTGGCCTACAGTTTGCAAAATCTTACCGGTCTTTCTCGGAACGCCGCCGCGGGGGAATTAACCGCGCTTTTAGGTTGGCAGACCACTTGCCGGGAAGTGCGAAGATTGCTGCCCGACAAGGCCGAATACCTGGACGTGCGCTGCATTGATCCCGAATCGGGGATTTGCGTGGCGGAGATCTCGCGCTTAACCCTGCATAAGGCGGGCAATCTGTGGCTGGCAAACATTCCCCGGGCCACGCTGCGATGGCATGCAACAGCGGATTGGCGCGTGTTGCTTTTCGACGGTCCGCCACGCACAAAAACTTTATCAAGCCGGGTGATCCTGGCCATCGACAATTTAACCATTCAAAACGCGGGAAAACGCGAGTTGAATTTAGAGCAGGTGCTCATTCGGCAGGAACAAACAAGCGATGGCGGCCTGTGGCATTTGACAACAGGGACCGGGCCGACACGGACGCCGGGGGTGGATATCGCCCTCAGGCAACCCGTCCGCGCCACGGCGGAAAATACCGGAGATCAGGCCCTGACCCGCGAAAGGGAACTAACGGCAAATTCCTCTCGGTTGCCGCTGCCGCTATCATTGTGCGGCTCGGAGCTGGCGGAAATGCTAGGCCCCGCGGCCACCTTTACCGGCAAAGTCGAGTTGCGGCATGGCCGGGATGGTTGGAGCGGCACCATCCGGGGGAGCCTGGAGGAGATCGATTTAGCAACGGCGGTGGGGGAGCCTTTTGCCCAGCGATTGACCGGACGGGCGACGCTGCTGCTGGACGAACTGCGCTTAGAACGGGGAAGGATCCAATCCGCGAGTTTGGGCGTGCGGGCCAGCATCGAGCAAATGCATAGCCAGCTAGCCGCGTCGCTAGCGGCCACGCTGCATGGGTCGCTAGCGCGGGGGGCGGATCCAGGGCGGGTGATTCTGGAAAACGTCATTTGTGATGCGCAGATTCGGCTGCGTCCGGGAAGATTGCAAGTACGGGGTATGCTACCCCGGGGGGGAATTCTGGCGGACGCGAACGGGCAAATTTTGGCAGAACCAGCGGGTCCCTTGGCCGAGCCGGGATTGTTAATCAAAGCGCTGGCGCCGCCGGATATGCCACTTGTCCCAATCTTACCCGCCACCGCCGCTTGGCTGGCCCGCTTGCCCCAGGCGGCTCAAGAGACACGGCAATAAAACAGCTGTAAGCCGTAAGTGCTTTCTCAAGGCATCGTTGGCGAATTAGCCACTTATCGCTAACCCACGGTAAGGGCCACAAAAAACCGTGGGCTAGCGCCCAGTGGTTGATTTGTATAACTCAAATCTTTGGCTGTGACAAAGCACTAGGCTGACGCCACACGCGACCGCACACTCCACCACAGTGACCGGGGTAGTGTCCCCAGGAGTATGATCCCCATGAGCGCCGCGTCAAAAATAAGCATCTTAAGCAATACCCCCTCGGTAAAGCCGTAGCTATGCAGCCCGACTCCTAGTTCGTTGGTGCCAAAGTACGACCAAGCGGTCACCACCCCGCCAAAAATTGACAGTAGGGCCACGCCCCGATCCTGGACCATTCCTCCCCAGCGGGCATGCAGCACGATAGCGTTCCACAGCACGATAATAAACGCGCCGTTTTCCTTGGGATCCCACCCCCAAAAGCGGCCCCACGAGTCATCCGCCCACAGTCCACCCAGCACGGTACCGATAAAGCTGAAAAGGATCGCAAAGCAAAGGGTGCCATAGATCATCTGGCTGAGCTTCTTTTCTTGTGATTCCTTTAGCAGTGGGGTGCAAATGCCCGCCAAGACAAAGACCGCGCCAAACGCCCCGGCCAACCCGGTAGCCGCGTAGCCCAGGGCGACGGTGGTGACATGCGTCGCCAGCCAAAAGTTAGTGTCCAAGACCGCCTGCATGACGCCCATGGTGTCGCCCCCTGTTTTGGACCAATCGGCAATATCGCCATACAGCCCCGTGGAAATCAAAATGGTAAAAAAGCCCATCAGCGCGGCGACAAAATTCCCCAGGTGCGTGCGGGAAAACCATTCCAGGGCCAGGGCCAGGATCACACAGCCGCAGCCGATAAAAATCGCGGAGGAATACAAATTAGTCACCGGCGGTCGGCCGGATAGATACACCCGGATGGACAGCCCGATCAAATGCATGGTTAACACGCCGAGGAGAAACCAGAATACGCCGGATTGCAGGCCCTTGCCCCAGGTGGTGTCGGCGAATAAGAATCCAGCCAGGGCCAGCACGCCGCCGATCAAATACAGGATCATGGCGGTGGAGAAGGGATTCCAGTGGTTGTACCAGGCTTCGGTTTCGAGCGCGGCGGGGTCGTAGTTGGCGGAGTTGAACCTGTGCCCGGCCAACATTTGCCGATAATCGGCGACCGCCTGGTTAAAGGCGGCGGGTTGGTTGGCCGCATACGCCGCCAGAATGGACTGGAACTTCTTGGCAAAGGGATTTTCCCCGCCAGCGGGACGCAGAACTTTGCGCATTTCTTCCAATTCCTGGACCACCGCTAGCGGCAGCAGTTCCTGCTCAAACAAGTCGGTCGTGGGAAGATACCCATCTGTTTTTAACAGCACATTGAGCGCGCTGGCGGTCAATTTTTGTTGCTCGCTGATTTTTTTCAGGTTTTCCGCCCCGAATTCCGCTGGAATTTCATAAGGAATGAATTGCGGCTTTTGCAGGCTGATATCTTGCAGGTTGTTAAAGTGCATCAACAGGCCAACATCCCCCACCATCTTGGGCGGTATCGCTTGGCGCAGTTGGGCCAGATCGATCTCCCGCGGCGGGATCACTCCCGACTTTAACGCGTTGACCACGCCCAACCGCACGTTCAATTCCATCGCTTTGCGTTCGGTGGTGGTATAGTCGCGCAGGTCCTTGCCCTGGGCGCTGTGGGTGTATTTATCCAGGTTGGCCAGGTTTTTAAAGACTTCGGCCAGGGAGTAAAAATGTTTTTCGCGCCGTTCGAGCTTTAGTTCGTCCAAAATTTGATCGTTTTCGATATAGATAAAGCGTTGATCGGCAAAATCATGGGAGCCAGTGTAGAGGTCCAAGAGCCAGCGTATCGCCGGCTGGGTTTTGTCATTGGTGTCTTTGAAATTTTCCCGCCGCGAGATAATCGTCAGGGCGTTCCGTGCCAAGGAGTCAAAGGGCTTCATCCGCCCCATGAACACCGCGGGAAGCTTGCCAAATTCGCGCAGGTTCATTTCTTGGGCGGTATCCACCGCTGGTTGCCGCGAGATAACTAGCGATAACCCCATCACCGCCAGGGCCAACGCGCCCCCCGCCACCCCTGACCAGAATGTCAGCGGCGAAAACCACGCGCGGGGTCGGACTGCCGCGACGGGGGCTTCTTGCCGATGCAGGTAACGCAACAGCGTCACCAAAAAGTGAAACATCAACCCCGTTCCCACGATCATGCAGGCCAGATAGGGGATCATCCAGGAGGTATTTTCCACGATTTGCAGGCTGGTGAATTCCGCCCCGTAAATGGGGTCGCGGGTATAGCCCGATTGATAAAAAGTTTCTCCCGCGTGCCGCAGGGGATCGTTCATCTTGATATGCTTGGCCCGTATCGGCTGGCCGACAGGATCAAACATTTCAATGTCCGAGGAATAATTGCGAGCGGTTTTGCTGCCTAAGTAATTATCCCCCCGCACTTCCGAGACGTACAGCGCATAAGGTTTGTAATCCCGGGCAAATTGCAGGTTAAGATCGTAGGGCTTGCCGTCAAGCTCCACGCGCCGCGGCGTAAACGGGGAGGACTCGCCGCGCCCCAGGTTTTCGTAGGGAGTGGCATAATACTGGCTGGCCCGCAGCGCCTGCCAATACGTCCCCAGCGGCGTCGTGGCGCCCGGCGCAAACAGCCGCACTTTGACCGCGGGCGTGTTGACCTCTCCCCCGCCGGTCCCTGTCACGGCGGGGACTTGCTGCGGTTTCACGTACAGCGTTTCGCGGCCATTAATAAACTGCAGGCCGCTGGCGGCGTCACCGGGCTGCCGCATGTCCACGGTGGCATTGACGAAAAATTCCTCGACTTCGATTTCCAGGGGCAGGTTCGGGTCTTGAATTCGCGATTTGTTGTTGTAGGCCGCCTGCAAGCGACTGGCGGGGACGCGGATCACTTCAAACTTTTCCGGGTTTTGCGGATCCACATGCGTCAGGGTCAGTTCCGTTTTATTCAAATTATAGGCCACATAGTTATAGCCCCCTTCCGCGATATCCATTTTCCATTCGGTGTGAAACGCATACACAATCAATTCATTCACCAGCAGCAGCATCAGCCCCGAATGCAACAACACCACCCCCGCGCGCTTGCTAAATAAAAACCAGCAGCCCGAAAGCAAAATTCCCCCCGCGATTGTCGCCTTGATCAGTTGCCACAAAATACGGGAAGAGTTGTCGTTCACCGGCGGATCACCGATGGCCACCAGCCAGCAAAACAGCGCAAAGGTCAACACCCCCGCCCCGCCAATCAAACACTTTTCGATGAATTGCCGCTTGTCCAAAGCCACCACCAAATAGCCCGCCATCGCCCACAGCGCCGCCAGCCCAATCTTGATCCCCAGCCATAATACTCGATACGGCTGTCCCCCGGCGTCGTCGATATAGCTATCCACGTGGGTGACAATGACCATCAGGCTAAATACCGTCCCTAGGGCGATCAGGCCCAACCCGGCCCCCAATTTCCAGCCACGGGCCTGCGTGCGAAATTTTAACCCATGCGCGGCCAGCAGATTGAGGGCCATCAGCACGCCCAGCGTCATCCCGCCCGGAAAGGGAAAGGCAAAGCCATCGGCGAAAGTATTGCGCCACCATTCCAGCGGAACCAGGTCCCGCCAACTGTCGCGGGTCGCTTTTTCCCAGTCCTCCACTTGCTTGGTCAGGTTAAATTCTTGCCCAAAGAGCTGGGTCTTGGCAAAAAATGACTCCGGGACCAGATCGCCCAACTGCACCCAGGCGATCGGCGTGCGAAAGTACTGTCCCACCGCGACAAAAGTTTCTTTGCGCCATTGGGCCAGTGTTCCCAAAAAGACCAGGATCACGGTAAGGCTCAAGAGCACCACGGTCAGCCGCAACGAGGCCAGACCCTGCAAACTCGCCAGCCAAAATGGGGTGGCCGCAGTCCGTGTGCGAATAGGGGTCGCCACTTCGACGGCGGGCTGGGACTTGAGGGCGGTTAAGGGGAGGGCTTGGGTGGCCATAGCAATGGTATTGTTAAGGATCGATTCAAATTGAAAATGCCAGGCACGGGGTATAAATCTAGATCAACGACGGCTTAGGGATTGCTGACCGGCGCGGGGTTACTGGGCGGATTCAAACCAGCGGGACGGCGCCCGGTAAACTTTCCCGCTTGATCAAAGAGGGTGACCGTGGCGCTGGGTGATTTTATGATGATGGAATTTTGGGGAAGTTCCGCGGAGGTAAGGGGTGGTTGTTGAAACTGGCTCCGCCAGCGGTTGATGTTTTGGAGCGTGGCCTCGTTCCAATCGCCGGTATAGGAAAGCTCCGATACGGCAATTTCCAGCGGTTGGCTGCCGATTTGCCAGCGGATCTTGGCCACCCCGCCAAAACCATCCTCATACGGTTCTACGTTCCAACCCGCGGGAAGTTTCCACGCGGGCAGGTTGTTGCTAATTTGCCCCGGATCCACGCTTTTCAAAAAATCCTGAAATGTCTCCGTGGCTTGGGCCACTATTTCCGGCGGTCCCAGCAATTTAAAACTGTAATAGCGGGGTTTTTCGGGGACGGGGACCAGAGCCGCCAACATTCGTAAAGGGGCCGCGGATGCCGCGGCTGATGGTGCTTCTTTGCCCGGTTCACCCAGGAATGACTGCACTCCCTGGATAAATTGCTGATCTTGGGCTCGTCGTTTTTGGTTCAGCTCTTGCTGAATTGCCTTGGCCCGCGCGGGGGCCGGGACCATGACGACTTCGCGGGTAATCGGTTCTTCGCCACAGCCATTACAGACCAGACAGGCCGCCAAACACCACCACAACCCCGCCAAAGGTAGCCGGGGAGTCATGCTTAATAGCGGGCCGATCATCGGGCGTGGCGGGGATCGCATGGAGAGTGCGGCGGTGGTTAGGGATCGATACACGAAAAAGTACTCCCCCCCGAGGGCATGTCAGCGGGACTGGCATCTTGAGCGGGGGCCAGGGCCTGCCGCCACGCGAATGTCGCGGCAAACCATATCAGCGCGTCGGGCAAATAAAGGCGGGTCCCGGAATTGCCTTAGGCTAAACAGTAGTTATGCGCTATGGCGGCCTCCCCCACAACGATTCCAGGAAGGAGTGATCTCCTATCCTGATTATAAGACAACTCTCGAAAGAGACCTAGTCACCCGCGGGAAAATCAATTTCGCGGGAAAAAAACGCCCAAGAGAGAGCCTGGGCCTGAATTAGCGGCGAATGGTGTCCAGGCGGGCGTGAATTTCGGCTAACTCGATCTCCGCCTGCTTTAATTTGGAGGCCAGTTGCTCTTCGCGGGTGCGATATTTGGCTAATTCCTCGGTCTGGATGCGATTTTGCTCCAGCAAAAGGCGATTTTGGGTTTCGAGGACCCCCGTTTCGCCGCGATACGACAAACCGCAGCCCGTGGCACAACCCAACAGGAACAAGAGGAGCGCGCCGCCCCTGATCAAGCTCGGTAAAGACCTATGATTTCCCCGCATTCACAATCCTTTGCGAAGCAATTTGGCTTAATAATAAGCTATGCCAGAATTCCTGTTTATTCGGACTGTTTGCATTTCTGCTGCTGACGATGATCCAGGGGGGGCTCGCCGAGGCTCGACCCCCGCCACCCCATCAAATGCAGAATGCAGAAGTATGAATGCAGAATTGAGTGTAGTCATTCTGCCTTCTTCATGCTTCGTTCTTACTTCTAACTTCCTACGGGGGGCTCGCCGAGGCTCGACCCCCGCCACCCTCCCTTTACCATCCTCCCGTCTCCCCCATTACTTACCCTCAAACATCCCCAGCAGCGAATCCATGATGGCACTATTGTAGGCGGTGGTCCCGTGCCAACTCCAAATGCTTTGGCTCAGGTCGTACACCATGATCCCGCCCAAGAGTAAAAACACGATGCAGGCGAGGAGGCTAAGGATATTCCAGACGGAATAGGGAGCTTCGGGGATGCTGGCGACCGGCATCATGGCGACGCCCGCAGCGGGCATGGCGCCACCGGCCAGCGCGTCGGGCATTCCCAAGGGGGATTCCGTGAGTAAATTATCCCCCGAGGAAAACATCGCGCCGCTTGCGGAAAGGTCTTCCTCCGAGTCCAGGGCGATGACTTGCGATCCGCTGTCGGAATCGTCATCGTCCATACCGCCGGGGGTCAGGGCAAAGTCCTCATCCGCGCGGAGTTGCGTCGCCCCCTCGACATCGACATCATCCTCTAGCGTGATCATGTCATCTTCGCCGATGACCAGGTTGTCCTTGTTCTTGCCGCTAGAACCCAGCGTCAAGGGTTGTTCCAGGGACAAGCCGCTATCCGCGGGATCGACCAGCATGATGCCGCTGTCGGCGGCGTTCAGGGTCAGGTCGCTGCCGCTCCCTCCCAGAACCAATTCGTCATCATCGCTCAGCATCAGGCCGGAATCCCCCTTGGTGGTGTCAAATTCCGGATTTTTACGGGCCCGGTCGGAAGGCGAATCCCCCAGCGAAATTTCGTCATCGCTGGATAATTTTAGCTCTCCCGAGCCTAGCGGCGCGCTGCTTCCCAGGGCGTCCACATTCAGTTCGTCGGCAAAGATATTGCTGCCAATGCCGCTCCCTGTCCCCATGCTAATTTTGGAATCATCCGCCAGCGATAAGCCGCTGAGGCCGCTCAGATCGCCGCCGCTTCCCAGCAATTCGATGTCACTGGCCTGGCCCCCCGTGGGACCGTCCGCCCCCTGCAACCGTAAATCGCTATCCCCGGCCAGGCGAATGTCGCTGTCGGCCGCGGCCTGGGCGTTCTTTTGCTTGCCAATGATGGTGCTTTTGGTCGTCTCGGCCGATTCCCCCAATTCCGCCTCGCTTAGCAAAATGGAATCCGGCTCGTTTTCGTCGATCAACTGGATGTCGTTAAGATCGGTTTCCCAACTGCTGGCGCTGTCGTCCTGGTCCCGTTTATAACGTTCCAGTTCGTCGGTGTCGTATTTCCACTCACCGCCGTCGCGCTTGGGAAACAGCTTGCTGCGGTCGCGCAGCGAGTTAATTTCCTCGACGGATTTTCCCAGGATGCGGGCGGCTTCTTCGGTATCAACAAGACGTTTGGCCATGACAAGAACTTGGGTAAAAAAATCTGAACGTTGTTATTTCTGTTCTAAAAGTGTGCGAATTTCCCGCGGCAGGGGATTAGCGCTGTTGTATTCCAGCAGTTGCATGTCCCAGGTTAAATTTCGCGCGCTTTTAAGTGTGATGACGCCCGTCGCCAATTCCACCTGGTACACGCATAACGCCCGTCGCCGTGGATCCAACACGGTCAACAGTTGAAATTTTTCCGTTACCGCGGTGTGTGTGATTAGTTCGCAGCCAATCTGTGCTTCGTGCGCGGACTGGGCGGTGACATTCCAGGGTATGCACAGCGCCCCGCCCAAACAGACAAGCGCAAAGCCCAAGACCCCCCCGAGGACGGTGTGTCGCATGCCAAAGCTCCTACGAAAAGTTACTGAGGTGCCGTGTCAGGCGGGCAACACACCTAAAATTCATTGTAAATGGCCAAGTTTGCCATACAAGAGTTGCCCGCGGATGAATCCCCAAAACGGGGTGAATTCTTAGCGAAAACAACGATTGTGCCAAGCACAACCGGCGTAAACGGACTTTGATCCCCGGGTATCCCATTTTTTATCCTCTGGTCAAATCTGTCACGTTCCGCGCAGCATGATCAGGAAGACCACGAGAGACACCGGGAAAAGTCCCCGTAATTTAATGCTAACTCTAATTCCGACAATAGTTTAGCAAGAATTTGAGGTTTGCGGCAAGGGCGCTTTTCGGCCTGCATCAACCAGCTTGCGGCAATCAGGTCCAGCCGTTCTTCGCCGCTCCCCCGTGTGGCGACCCCACTCGTCCGTTATTCCCCGGGGGAATAAAATGACATTGTCCTAATTCAGGGGAATGGTTGGTGGTGAATCGTAAGCTGCCCCCTTGTCACCGATTTTTTTTGGTATTTTGCCGGGAAAGTTGAATTCGCATGTCGCTACCGCCACCGCGGGGGCCCCTGGGTGTACTTGTCAGCGGGGGACTGGATAGCTCTATTTTGCTGGCAAATTATTTAACAAATGGAATTGCGGTCCAGCCGTTATATATTCGCACGGGGACAGTGTGGCAAGCGGCTGAGTTGGCCCATTTGCGGCGTTTTTTGCAACGAATAGCGGATCCCCGGCTGGCCCCGCTGGTCTGTTTTGAAATGCCGTTGGCCGATGTGTATGGCGGGCATTGGAGCATGACGGGGGAGGCGGTCCCGGGCGCCGAGACTTCGGATGAAGCGGTTTATTTGCCGGGTAGAAATGCTTTGCTCCTGTTAAAGGCCAGCGTCTGGTGCCAACTAAACGGGATACAACAATTGGCCTTAGCTCCTCTAGCGGGCAATCCCTTTGCCGATGCCACACCGGAATTTTTTGCGGCGTTTCAGGCAATGATCAATCTGTCCGCCAGCCCGCCGCTCTCCATTTTGCGCCCCTTTGCCACCCTGGATAAAGTGCAAGTGATGCGTCTAGGACGAAATTTCCCCCTCGAAGAGACATTTTCGTGCATCGCGCCCGTACGGGGAAACCATTGCGGCCAGTGCAATAAATGCGCCGAGCGCCGTCTGGCTTTTTTATCCGCGGACTTGCCCGATCCCACCCGTTACGCCGGAACATCGCGGCTGGCTCAAATTCGCTAAGGCGGAACCTAGAGATTTTTCCGAACTTTTTACACACCCAAGGGTGCCAGACATGTATCGCGTTTCACGGCAAATCGACTTTTGTTATGGGCATCGGTTGTTAAATTACGATGGCAAATGCCGCTATTTGCACGGGCATAATGGCCGGGCGATCATCACGATCGAGGCGGCACAACTAGACGCTAGGGGCATGGTGCTGGACTTTACGGATATTAAGCGGGTGGTTAGCGAATGGATCGACCGCGAGTTGGATCATCGGATGCTGCTGCACCAGGATGATCCTTATGTCCCGGTATTGCGGCAAATGGGGGAACCGGTGAAGTTATTGGATGTTAATCCCACGGCGGAAAACATTGCCCGCCTGATCCATGAATTTGCCGTGTCGCAGGGTTTTCCCGTGGTCGAGACGAACTTGTGGGAAACACAAAACTGCTATGCCACGTACCGGTCGGCGTAGATTCTCTTCCTCTTTGTTGCCAACGCGCTCCGAGAATTGCGCGATAAAATAAACAGTCCGGCGCGAACCACTCCCGATTCGGCCGGACTGAGTTTCCCCCCCTGGGATATTGGATTCTCGCTCGTGGCTTGCTGGCACGCTCCGAGAATTGACTGGCAGTAGGTATTATCGTCCCTCCGCGGGTCGAACTTTGGTAAACTTTGCGGGTTACCCAAACCTGCGCGGTTAAGCGCGCGGCCCGCCGCATGGGATAAGTCTTTCTAGCGAGGGCCATGGTGTGATCTCTTGCTTTGTCACCACCGCCGCGCGCAGCGGGGGCCAACTGACCTAAAAATTTTTTCAGCGCTAAATATCTGATAAGCGGCGTAAGCTTTGCCGATTATGTAAAAGAACCGGGTGTTTTCGCGCCCGCGTCGCTTCCCTCTCCGTGCTAGCAGCTAGCACTTCGGGAATGAGGTCGACACAATCCGCGCTTTTGTGTATTTCCCTAGGGCGTTACGCGGCATTAATCACGGTCAATTATTGTCTTCTTGCAAGGTTTGTCCCATGACCCGCATGCTTTCAGCGATTTGGCGCTCTCCCCTGTTGTGGGCCGCGGTCTTGAGCGTGTTGTTTTATTCCAGTCTGGAAATCGAGGCGCTCCGGCATCCCCTGGTTTTGCGCTATTTTGCCGGACACTGGGTCGAGTATGTCGAAACCGCCGCGTTCTTTTTGGGCTTGTGCGTGCTGTATGTCAAATGGCAGGACATCGTGCGGCAAAAGCAGGCCAGCGAACAGACGTTGTTGCCGATGACTCCGCCCGGGGGCCAGTTGGTCGCGGATTGCCCCAAATTGCTGGCACATTTGCGGGAAAAGAGCGGTGAAACCGCCGATGATTATTTGCCCCGGCGGCTGCGCGACGCCCTGGAGGCGATCTTTCGCCGCGGCACCCCCGACAAATTGGATGATGAGTTAAAATATCTTAGCGACCTCGATGCCGCCCGTTCGCAACAAAGCTATTCGCTATTGCGGATCATCATTTGGGCGATCCCGATCCTGGGCTTTCTGGGGACGGTCATCGGCATTACCGAGGCTATCGCCAATCTCTCGCCGCAACAGTTGGAGGAATCCCTGCCCGAGGTCACCTCCGGTCTGGGCGTGGCGTTTGACACCACGGCCATCGCGCTGGCGTTTTCGATGGTGCTGATGTTTCTGCAGCATTATGTCAACCAAATCGAGGAAACTCTGCTAGCCCGGGTGGATAGCCAGGCCACGCTGGAACTGGGCGGACGATTTCCCCAGCAGCTTTCACTGGACGATCCCTTGCATCAGGCCGTGCAGCGGCTGGTGGGGGCGATCCTACCCGCGCAAGAGCAACTGTTGCGGCAGCAAGTGCAACTGTGGCAGACCTCCCTGGCCGAGGCCAACGAGCATTGGCAGTCCGTCACCACCAGCGGCGGGGCGCAACTGACCCAGGCCATCGGCGGCGCGCTAGAGGAAAGCCTGTCCCGGCATGGAGCGCGATTGCAAGAAATCGAAACCGCGCAGCAAACGCGACTGCGGGAAATCGCCGATGCGCAAGCCGCGCGC
This sequence comes from Pirellulales bacterium, assembly GCA_033762255.1. Classification (NCBI taxonomy): domain Bacteria; kingdom Pseudomonadati; phylum Planctomycetota; class Planctomycetia; order Pirellulales; species Pirellulales bacterium. The sequence continues at coordinate 43,294 of JANRLT010000041.1, forward strand.
CAGGAAACACAATCCACGAACTGGCTGGCGGGTCTGGACCGCGCCACCGATAAACTGGCCAAGCAACAGCACGAACTGGCCCGCCAGGGGGAACTGCTAATCAAGATCGTGGACGCCACCCAGCATGTGGGTGAATTGGAAACCAAGCTCAACGACAACCTAACCACCCTGGCCACCACGCAGCAATTGCAGGAGACTTTGTTAAGCCTGAGCGCTACCCTGCAACTGTTGGTCGCGCGGATGAATCCCTTGTCCGGGGAAGCGGCTCAAGTGGAACTCCCCCGCGGTGGCGTCAAAAAATCACGAGGTCAAGCGGCATGAAGCGTGCCACCGCGCCGCAACAGGGAATCTCGCTCTTTCCCTTTTTAGCCGTGTTGCTTTGCACCATGGGGGCCTTGATTGTGCTTTTAGTGGTGATCAATCGCAACTCGCGGCGGCAGGGGCTGGCTTCGCGCGCGCAGGCCCTGGCCAAACAGAACAGTTCACCGGCGGAAAGCGTCCAGCCGTCTCCCGCACCAATCCCCGCGCTATCCTCCAGCGCTGCCGCTGGTGACAAAGCCACATTACAGCGGGATTTAGCCAAACTGGACACCCAGCTAGAAGCGGCCCGCGACGCCGTGGAGACGCTCAATTGGCGGGTTGGCCATTTACAGACCACGCGCGATAAATCCGCGGAAGATGTCCGCCAAGAGCGTTTGCGCCTAGGATCCGCCGAAGAGTTGTTGCGCGCCGCCGAACAGCAAACGCGGGAGCTTTCGCGGGCATTGCGGGAACTCACCCCGCAAGCGGCCAGTCGCCAGTTAAATCGCCAAGAGTTGTCCGCGCAATTGACCGCCGCGCAGCGCGAGTTCCAATTATTACGAGAAAAAATAGCCGCCAAACAGCAACAGGCCGCCGCCGCCACCCCTAAATTTTCGGTTGTCCCCTATGACGGGCCAAATCGGACCAATCGTCGGCCGATTTACATCGAATGCACCGCGGAACGGATTATTCTGCAGCCGGAAGGGATCACCCTAACGGCGCGGGATTTTGTGGGTCCGCTGGGTCCGGGAAATCCGCTGGCCGCGACGGTCCGCGCGATTCGTGATGAATTAGTCGCTCAGGCCCCCCCCAATCAGCCCGCGACCGAACCTTATCCGCTGTTTTTGATTCGGCCGGACGGCATTGCCGCGTATTATTTAGCCCGCGAAGCGATGTCCAGTTACGCGCATGAGATCGGCTATCAAGCGGTTGACCAGGAATGGGAATTAGCCTATCCCCCCGCGGATGCCGCGGTACAACAACGCGCGACCCAGGCCCTGGCCACCGCCCGCAATTTATACCAGCAGTATGTCCAGGCCCATCCGGGCCAAGCCGCCGACCAAGCCAAGGTCGCTTATCGTGTGTCCCCTGTTACCGGTGGTTTGGTCCCCGCGCAAGGGGGGCTCGGCGAAACGCTGCGTCCCCGAGCTACGCGCCCCACAGGGGGTGGTCCCGGTGGCGGAGGGAATACTGGTCTGGTGGGCAATAACGGGGGAAATTCTGTCAATGGCGTGAGTGATGCTGGCGGTGGGATTAATGCGCCATTAACGCGTCTCAGTCCCACCAACCCCGGACAGCAGTTATTGGGGACGCACCCCGCGCTAGCGGGGGCCAGTGGTGTTGACTCGACGACCCCCGAACCCTGGCGGATTACCCGTGGCGAGGGGAATGCCAATCGCGGTGGGACCGGCATGAGTGCTGGCAGCGGCCTGAATGCGGGCAGCGGCACTGGGCCTGGAAGTGGCAATGGCCTGAGCGGCACGGGCAACGGCGCCAATGGCGCGAATGGACTCAGGGGGACTGGCAATGAACCAGGAGAGCCGGGGGCGAATAATGGCGGTTCAGGGCTTCTTGCAAATACCAACAATTTCACAGGCAGCGCACAGCCTGGCCAAAATCCCGCGAATCTAACCGTAAACTCCAGCACGGGTAGTAACAGCCCGCCGGGAACAACTGCGGGCAATCAACCAGCCGGCAATATCACATCCAACAGTGCTGCTTCGTCCAGACAGAATAACTCCCCAGGAGGCGGAAACTTACCTTATGGAAATGCGGTGGCCGACGCCGGTCAAGCTACCGCGACAAATCGCGCGTCCCCAAATGGATCGAATGGCACTGGAAGGAATGGCAGTGCGGCAAAGGGGAGTGGAACGACTACCAACGGAGCGACGGGGGATACCGCCAACGCTTCAGCCAATGGCGGTTCCGCGGGGAGCGGCGCGGATGGCCCCCCGTCCGGCGGGACCAGTTTTGAATCGCTAGCGGGAATTTCCACTAGTGGTGGCGGCACGCCCAACGCTCCCAGCGAACAACCGTTTCGCCGGACTGCCGATCGCGAGCGGCAAAATGCCAAGCCAAACCAAGAAACCCGCAGCCTGGCCGATACGCGCGGCAACAACTGGGGGTTAAAGCATGCGCGGCAGGACGCGCAGCCCCTCATACGTCCCTTGGGCGTGCAAATCACGGACAAGCAATTGATTTTGGCTGCTGATCCCGCGGCGGATGATCCGCAAAAAGTGATTCCAATGGTTGGAGCAACGGATGAAAGCATACGCGAATTTACTGCGGCTGTGGAGCAGCGCATCAAAAAATGGGGCCTGGCCGGACACAGGCTGTATTGGAGTCCCGAGCTAAAAGTCACCGTGGACCCCGCCGGCGAAGAGCGCTATGCTGAATTTGTGCGCCTGCTCGAGCGGAGCGGTTGGGCCATCACGCGTAAAAATCCTACCAATGGAATAAGCATCCCGGCGACCGCGACCGCGCCAGTTACAACGCCCGTTTTCCCGCAACGTTAAAAAAAGGCTGTCACAACGGCGCTCCGCCACACAGACACTTCATGCCACGCAAACCTGAAGAAATCGAAGCGGTTGGCCAGGATTCCTTTTTGGACGTGATCACCAACGTCGTGGGGATCATGATTATTCTGGTTGTGATCACCGGCATTCGGGCGGGCAAGGCTCCCCCCGCGGCGGAATCCACCGCTGTTGTCCACCCCTCGGTACCACCCGCGGCGGCTAAATATCCCACCGCTAATAATGTGGTGGATCCCACAGAGCTAGAAAAATTGCGGTCCAAGCAAGCCGCGGCCCGGCGGGAGCTGGAGGCATTGAATGCGGAATTGCGGACCGCCGGGCGGAACAATCGCGCGCTGGAGGAAGAAGTACAAAAACTCGACCAAACCACGGCGCAGCTTAAGCAACAGTTTGAAATCACCCTGGCCCGCCGCTCGCAATTTACCAGTCTGCTGGCCGAGGGAGAATTAAAACTGCAAAGCGAGCGGGCCCGCCTGAGCGCGGAAGAACAACGGGATTTTGATTTGCAGCGGCAATTGGCGGCCGCGCGGTCCGAGGTGGCCGCCGCGACCGCCGCGCTCTCGCAGCCTGTCCCGACGGCCGCGCCCCCGGCGGTGGAGATCGCCGCCTATGCCACGCCGCTGGCAAAGGTGGTGGATGGCGAGGAGGCGCATTTTCAGATTAAAAATGGTCGGATCGCCTATGTGCCGATGGATGAATTGATTGAATTGGCTAAGAAGGAGTTGAAGCCGCAAATCGACCGGGCCAATAGCATCACGCTGCTGCAGGAATTGACCGGCGAGGAATTTCGCTGCGGTCCGCGACGCGGTTTTGAGCTGCGGTACTCCCTGGATATCTTGTTGGACCGCGAACAATCCCGCGTCAAAGTGGCCTTGCGGCGGTTCGAATTGGTCCCGGACCAAGAAAACCTGGGCGAGACGCTGGAGGAAGCCCGCCTACCGAATTCGCAATTTCAGCGGGATATTCGGGAATTTAGCCCGCGCAATGTCACGATCACGCTTTGGACGCATCCCGATAGCTTTGCCGCGTACCGCGCGGCGCAAACACTTTTGCAAAACCAAGGCTATGCCACGGCGGGACGCTTTTTGCCGCCGGGAACTTATATCGCCGGTTCGCCCAATGGCAAAAAGTCGTTAACGCAATAGCGGTAATAATTTTCAGAAATAGCCACGGATGAACACGGATATTCGCGGATAAAATCCGAATAAATCTGTGTTCCGTCAGTGAACATCCGTGGCTAAAAATCTGATATTCATTCTAATCCTTCCCTGGCAAACTCTTCCTGAATCGACTCCTCGACCGCGGCGCAGATTTGATCTAGCTCCGCCAGCGTGGTCGTCAGCGGCGGAAAGATCACCACCACATTTCCCAGTGGTCGCAGCCAGACCCCTTTTTCCAAGGCCCGCTGGCACACCCGCCAGCCCCGGCGTTCCGTCCAGGCAAACGACTCACGCGTTGTCTTATCGCGCACTAGCTCGATCCCGACGATCATTCCCCGCTGGCGGATATCGCCCACGTGGCCATGCCGCCCGATGCGGTCCAGGCGTGCACGCAGACGGTCGATTCGGGGAGGAAGATTTTCCAGGATCTGTTGAGTTTCCAGATATTCCAGCGTGGCCAGGGCCGCCGCCGCCCCCAGGGGGTTGCCGCCGTAAGTGTGGCCGTGAAAAAATGTCCTCCCCGCCGCAAAGTCCCCCAAAAATGCTTGGTAAATCTGTTTGCTGGCCAGCGTGGCCGCCAAAGGCAAATATCCGCCGGTTAGCCCCTTGGCCAGGCACAGCAAATCCGGCGCGACCTGTTCCTGTTGGCAGGCAAACAGCGTCCCGGTCCTGCCGCAGCCGACCGCCACCTCGTCAGCGATAAGGAGCACATCGTAGCGCTGTGTCAGCTCGCGCACTTTTTGCAAATATCCCACTGGATGGGCCAGCATCCCCGCCGCGCACTGCATGAGCGGTTCGATAATCATGGCCGCAATCGTGGCGTGATGCTCCGCCAGCAGTTGCTCCAGCTGGGCCGTATAATAATCGCGGGCCTGCTCGGCGGTGACGCCCGGCGGCAGGCGGTACAGGTCGGGCGCGGGGAGCCGTCGCACGGGAAACAGCAGCGGATCAAACAAAGCGTGAAAACGGGCCACCCCCCCCACGCTGACAGCTCCTAAGGTATCGCCATGATACGCGTCGGTCAGGGCAATGTATTCGGTCTTGGCGGGACGGGGATCGGGCCGTTGCCGCTGATATTGAAAGGCAAGCTTGAGCGCGACCTCCACGGCGGAGGCCCCGGAATCCGAAAAAAACACGTGTTCCATCCCCGCCGGAGCCAGTTCCGCTAGTTTGCGCGCCAGTCGCGCCGTCGTGGGGTGCCCCATGCCTAGGAGCGTTACATGCGCGACCTGGTCAAGCTGTTCACGAATCGCTTTGTCAAGCTCTGGCACGCGATGCCCCAGCAGGTTGCACCACAAACTGCTGACACCGTCGAGATACGTTTTTCCATGAATATCCACCAGCGTCCGCCCCTGCGCGCTGGCGATCAGAAACGGCTGGTACTCGGCCATTTGGGTAAACGCGTGCCACACATGGTCGCGGTCCCAGTCGGCCAGTTGCTGGGGCGAAGAAATCATGAAATCAAGCGACAGGTAAGTTTAGCCACGGATGAGCACGGATTTTCACGGATGAATTCAGGAAATATCCGTGTTACATCAGTGAAAATCCGTGGCTAAAAATTGGTTTTATGATTGAGCGAGCCACTGCAAATCAATCCAAATCTGAAATCTCAAATTTGATAATCTCAAATTTCAAATCAAATAATCTGAAATCTCAAATTAGCAATTCTTGAAATCCGTGGCTAAAATCTCTCTTCCCCCTCGTGGCACTTAAACACCGATCTACGATCCCATTTTGGCAATCAGCTCCAGGCACAGTTCGCGCACGCGGGCGGGGTTGACATTGGGATTGAGCTTTTTGGCCTGGCCCACAAATCCCCCCGCCGCTTGCAGTTTGCCCGCTTTGACATCCGCCACAATCCGGGGATTATCGGCCAGTAATTTTTCGCACAGGGCCACGAGTTCGCTCTCGTCCACCCGCGTGATGCCCAGTTTGGCAATGGCGTCCGCGACGGACAAGTCCTGTGCGAGCATGGCCTCGAACACTTCGCGGGCCTTGCTGGTGTTGAATTCCCCCGCTTGGACGCGTTGGATAAGCTCCGCCAGCGCCGGCGGACGGATGGGAAATTCGGCCAATGGCACCTGGCGCTCATTCAGGGTTCGGGCCAGATCCTGCGTCACCCAGTTGACGGCGGTTTTGCCATCGCCGATGAGTCCGGCCAATTCCAAAAAGTACGCGACCATGGGTTTACCCGAACTTACCAGCACTTCGCAATCGTAGGGTGTCAGGCCAAACTGTGCCTCAAACCGCGCTCGCAGGGCGGGGGGGGGCTCGGGCAGTTGGTCCCGCACCGCCGCAATTTGCTCGCGGGTGACGGTCACAGGGGTAAGATCGGGATCGGGAAAGTAACGGTAGTCGGCGGATTCCTCTTTTTCCCGTTGGGGACGCGTCACGCCCGCGGTGTCATCCCAGCCACGGGTGGTTTTGTGCCCGCCGGGCTGGCCCAATTCGATCTGGCGTTCCCGCCACAGATCGTATTGACGGTCGGCCTCGTAGGCAATGGCCCGCTCGACGGCGCGAAAGCTGTTCATGTTTTTGATTTCGACGATTGGCGTTTTGGCCAGGCGTTCGCCGGGAGCGTCGATATGCAGATTGACATTGGCATCGACCCGCAAAGAGCCTTCCTGCATATTGCAGTCGGATACTTCCAGGTATTCCAAGAGCAGCTTGAGTTCGGTGAGATAAGCTTTGGCCTCGAGCGCGGAGCGCAAATCCGGCTGGCTCACGATTTCCAGCAAGGGAGTGCCGCAGCGATTGAGGTCGATTCGGCTATCGGCCCGGCCGGTCGCCTCATCATGCATGCTTTTGCCGGCGTCTTCCTCCAGATGCGCCCGAATAATGCCGACTTTTTTAGCCGGAAAGCGCTCCTTGGGATCGCTGATCGCCAGCCACCCGTCAAACGAAAACGGCAGATCGTATTGGCTGATTTGATACCCCTTGGGCAGGTCGGGATAAAAATATTGCTTGCGGTCCCATTTGGTATAAGGGGCAATCTCGCAATTGAGGGCCAGCGCCGTCCGCAGGGCCAGTTCAAACGCGCGGCCATTCATCACGGGAAGCACCCCCGGCATGCCAATGCAGACCGGGCACGTCTGGGTGTTGGGCGCGCCGCCAAAGCGCGTGCCGCACCCGCAAAAGAGCTTGGTCGCCGTGCTCAATTGCACGTGCACTTCCAGCCCGATGATCGTGGTGTAGGGAACGCTCATGGAGGTAGCTTACATTTTTGGCCGGCGGGTGTGCCAGTCGGTCGCGGTTTGGAACATGTGCGCCGCGCGCAGCAGGCGGTCTTCTTGGAACGGGGGGGCGGTCAATTGCAGGCCAATCGGCAGGCCCGCCGCGCTCATACCGCAGGGAATGGCAATCCCCCCAATCCCCGCCAGATTCGCGCTCACGGTGTAAAGGTCGTCCAAATACATCGCCAGCGGATCGTTGGCTTTTTGACCAATGGGAAACGCGGTGGTGGGGCTGACGGGCCCGACGATCAAATCGACATGCTCAAACGCCCGGTCGTAATCCTGGCGGATCAGCCGCCGCACCTTGAGCGCTTTGACATAGTATGCGTCATAGTACCCGGCGGAGAGGGCGTACGCCCCGATCATGATGCGCCGCTTCACCTCCGTCCCAAAGCCCTCGGCCCGGCTCTGACGGTACATGCGCACCAAATTATTATCCACTTTGGCGGCGTCCGCCGCGCGCCCCGCCGCCAATAGCTCTTTCCTTTCGGCGGCTAGCTCCGCGGTCAATGGTCCCATCTCCGCCCGGCGGCCATAATGCACGCCGTCATAACGGGCTAAGTTGCTCGAGGCCTCGCACGGGGCAATGATGTAATAAGTGGCCACCGCATATTGGGCGTGTGGCAGTTCGACCTCGCGCACGCTGGCGCCTAGTGTCTCGTACACGTTAATCGCGGATTTCACGGCGGCGGCCACTTCGCCATCCAGGCCGGCGGCAAAGTGCTCGGGCACGATCCCCAACCGCAGTCCCGCCAAAGGCTGGGTCACCGTTTGCGAATATGGGGGCACCGCCGCATTTACGCTGGTGCTATCGCGCGGGTCGTGTCCGGCGATAACCTGTAGTAAAAGGGCCGCGTCCCGCGCGGTGTGCGCCAGCGGACCAATCTGGTCCAAGCTGCTGGCAAACGCCACCAGCCCATAGCGGCTGACACGCCCATAGGTTGGTTTCAGCCCGGTTACGCCGCACAAGCCGGCTGGCTGGCGAATAGAGCCGCCGGTGTCGGTGCCAATGGAGAGCGGGGCAAAGTCGGCGGCGATGGCCGCCGCCGCGCCGCCACTGGATCCGCCGGGGATACAGGCGGTATTCCAGGGATTGCGACAGGGAAAATAAGCGGAGTTTTCGTTGCTCCCCCCCATCGCAAACTCGTCCATATTTGTCCGGCCCAAGAGCACCGCGTCGGCCGCTGTCAGTCGCTCAATAATACCCGCGTCATAGGGAGAGCGAAAGTTTTCCAGCATCCGCGACCCGCAGGTCAGCAATTCGCCCCGCTGCGCGATCACATCTTTCACCGCCACCGGCAAGCCACCGAGTAGGCCCACGGGTTGTCCCGCTTGGCGCTTGGCGTCAATCGCGCGGGCCTGGGCCAGCGAGGAATCGGCATCCACCCGCAAGAACGCCCCAATCCGCGCATCATGGGTGGCAATCCGGTCCAAATAATGCCGTGTTAGCTCCACGGATGTCAATTGGCCCGTGCCGAGAAGCTCTAACAGTGAGCTGGCGGTGGATTGGGTAAGGTCCATAAAATTAGCCAACCCCACGGCGGCACAGAGCGCCGAAATAATCTAACGCCGTGGAATAAGCCAAACCGGGGTCGCCGCGCCGCATGGTCATTCTCCTAGAACGGCGGGGACCAGGTAGCATTCGCCATCGGCCCGGGGGGCATTGACCAACGCGGCTTCCCGTGGCAACGACGGAATCAATTCATCAGCGCGAAAGACATTTGTCAGTTCGACCGCGTGGGCCATGGGACTGACATCGGTGGTGTCCAATCGGCCTAGCTGTTCGACATAATCCAGGATCGCACCGAGTTGCGGCGTGAACAGATCAATTTCGGCGGGAGTCAGCCGCAACCGAGCCAGCAGCGAGACTTTTTCGACATCGGCCCGGGTCAGGGACATGGGAATTGGCCTGGGTGCGCAAGAATATCCAGCGGCAAAAACAACGGCAAAGATTACTAAACTTTGGCGGCTTTGGGGTCCAGGCGAAACGGCTTACGCTTCACTGTTTTCACAATGCGGCCGCTTTTGATGCACTGGGTGCAGACCAACTTGGTGGAGTTGGTGCCATTGACCGTTACCCGCACGCGCTGCAAATTAGGCAAAAACTGCCGCCGCGTGATGCCGGTAATTTTGGTACCGACCCCGCCCAGGTACTTGGCCTTGCCACGGATGGTCACTTGATTGCCAACCTGGGGGCCTTTGCTGCAAATTTCACAAATGCGTGCCATGGAACTGCCTAATGTGCTTAAATGTCTATTTGTCACCCGCTACCCAGAGCGGATTTAACAGAATCTTAGATTGTAGCGGAAACGAATTGTACCGCAAGTGGGCGTTTTACCGCGTTGTGCCAAAAATAACCCGCGAAATGCGGTGGCGCGGGGCCTCCCGGGGAACGTAGTCATGCAAGGTGCCCCTGGGTTACCGCGCGGCGGTAAGCCAGGGGTTATGACGGCGACGGATACTACCGCCACCGTGGAAGTTCACATCGTGGAAGCTAACACCGTGGAAGTTCACACCGTGGAAGTTCACACCGTGGAAGCTAAACCTCATCGGTATGATAACTGGCGGGGTGGGCGGCGGAGATGTGCTCGTATTCGCGCAGGACGGTCGAAAACCCCTCGGGATAATCGGGGTTGCCGGGAATTTGTCGCAAAAACGGCGATAACAGCGCCCGCAACTCTGAATCTGTCACCGGCAGACCGCCATTGATTGCGTCATCCACGGCGTGCGCGATCGCCTGCCATTGGTCCCGCTTTTGGTCCTCGCCCAGGGTTGCCAGATCGCGCACCAGGGGGCGGACCTTGCTCAGGTGTTTGGCCCGGTCCCTATCTTTTTTACGGGTGATGCCAAGTTCTTTGTCCAGTTGGACAATCCGGTCGCGCAGTTCGTTGTATTTGGTGGGGTTGGCCGTGTCATCGGCGCGCATGTAACGTTGGATAAAAATTTGCAAGGCCGAGGCGGTCCGTTTTAGCCAATGAAAAACCGCGTTTTGGTCGTTGTCATTGGGACCGTCGATCCGGTACACCGCGGAGCGCAGGGCGGATTGGGCCTCGGCGGCTAGCTCCATCGCGCGGTTGAAGAGATCGGGAAAGACTTCGGCATCGGGAAGCATTTCGCGCAGCAGGGCCGCGGTCTCGCCCAAGACCTCAAAGCAGCCAGCCAGATCATCAAACATGTTCAAATTCGCCGGCGAGGGCCCGCTGGGATGATTCATCCACAAGAAGCATTCGGGAATTTGCTTGGCCAGGGCGATGATTTCGCGGTCCTTGGGATCGATTTCCAGGCGGAAATCCGCGCCCGAGTTGATCATGCGCCGCCGCTCCGCCGCCCAGCGGGCTCCTTTGGCCTTGAGTTTGCAGCGGTCCTCAATGAGGGTGAGTTCCATTTTATCGCTGGTGATATTGCGGGGGTCCCAGCCTCCACCATTACTGCGGCCGGGGTCATCATACCCGCGGGGCGTCTCGTAGGATCCGCGCGGCGCGGGTCCCCGTTCAAAATTTCCCCCTCGTTCGTAACTTGGCCCGCGATCGTAGTTCGCGCCCCTTTCGTAGTTTCCCCCCCGGTCAAACGAGGGACGCTCATAAGTATTGCCGCGGGATTCGTAAGGGGGACGTTCGTAGCCGGTCGAGCGGTTAGAGTCGTATCCCCGCGGCGAAGGGGCGTCAAATTTGCGGGACGGGGGTTCATAGGATCCCGGACGGCCATACTCCGACCGATTAGCCGGATAATAGCGATTGCTATCATTATAGTTGGATTGTTCGTAGCGCGATCGGCGGTAATCTCCCTCGTAGCCCCCTTCCCGCTCGCCCGCCTGCTGTTGGTCTTGTCCCCCCAGGTTTTCCTCTGCCTCGCGATCTTCTTCGTGATTGTTTTTGTCGTCGGACATTTCCTCCAACTCGTCCAAAAAGTCATTGGCAAAGTTGACCAGATCTTCGCGTAATTTGACATCTTGACGGGCAAGCTGGATCAGACGCTCGGCAACGGAAAGGAGGTTTTCGCTCAATTGACGATTCAACATTTTTTTGCACACACCAGAAAAAGTTTGTTAATAATACGGACACTAAAAGCGTTAAACAAAAACAAAAAACTACTATGTTTGCCCCCGCCGCGCATGCCTTTTGGTTAATTCAATTACGTTTAAGGATGAATCACCGTTTGCTAAAAAAAATTGTTCAGGTAACAAAGATTCTAGTTTCGGCTTTTTTCCATATGATGGTTTTTCCCATCCCAGAGGGGGAAATGCCGCACTTAAATCGTTAAATTTTTTCCTTATTCGGTAGCCGACAATATCATGCGGTTACCGACTTTTTAGGAGTGCCCTAGCTTAACGATGTTGTGTTTGTGTAAATCATATCCAGGAATTTTGTTACCTGAAACTTGTTTGTGACCCGAAACATGTCGGAACAACAATAAATCGCGGTTATGCACCTTAAATCGCTAGGATCATACGATTTTTATAGCACTTTGACAACGTCAAGGGAGGCTTTTTTCATTCTAGCAATAATTTTTATGGATGTAAATTTTGATTAGCCAAAACTATTAGTATTTTCACGACAAAGATCACCAAATATCAACAGTCGAACGAATAACCGGCGTGGCAACTCTTTTGACCGAACGGATTAACGTCCTTCGGGAGGCAATCCAATATGCGCTCCGTCCGGGGGAAGGCCTGACGCGCTGGTGGGGCCATTGGGTCCAATGAGGCCTGGTGTCGTATCAACCGCCGGTGCCGCAAACACCGGCCCAGCGGTATGGGGGGTTAAACGGCCCGCCCGAATGGCGTCGGTAGTGACGTTAAGTCGTTCGGCGATCCGTAATAACATTTCCTGTTCCAGCGGCTCATCCCGACCCGCGGGGATCCAACCCAATGTGGGGGGGGGATTCGCCACGGGCCGGGCGTCATCCCCCACCGCGCGGCCCAACACTGGCTCGGCCTCGGTCCGGCGATCGGGAGATGTGTCATGCCGCAGGGTCGCCGCGCCGGCGGTGGCATGCGCGGGACGGGGGAGGTCTTCGAGTTCGCGCTGGACGACGACTTCAATTTGAAAACCCTGAATGTCGGGAATGACGCGCACGCTGGCACGACGGCGATATGACTGCAACGTGCTTAGCCAGCGGTCACTAAGGGTCACACCATCGCTGCGCCACGGTTCAAAGATGGTGGCCGCCGTTTGGGGATATGTGTCGATGCGTCCCTCGGTGAGAATCTCGCCCGTTTGGCGCACTCGTTCCTCGCGTTCGATTTTAAAATAATCGTCCACCACATCGACAATCTGATCCCAGGCAAAGTCCCGATCCGCCACCGGAGCCTGAATGGGATTCGTCACCACGGGCAGGCTTTGCCAGCCAGTCGCGGTAAAAGGCTTTGGCGGCGAGTAATAAGGGACGGCGGGTCCGATCCCTACTTGGGGGGGATTGAGCGGCGGCATGGGCGTGCGGGGGCCCCCTTGGCAGCCCGCCAGGAGCGCCAGGGTCATCCAACCCAGGTGAGGACCAAGCTTTGCCATGCGTGGCATGAACCAGCGATTCTGTTAATCGGCCATTGGAAAAAACTCGGCCAATAGTGCCAAAGCGGACCATTCGACGCAAGGGAATTTTTCAGGAAGGGCACTTTGTAGCCCCCCTAGCACCCCCAATTTTCCCACATTCGCATATTTTCAGGGCGGATTTTATGTGTTGCTGGTCGCTTGATAAGGGGGCATTTGGGGCTTGTGACAATCGCGTGACGCAATTTTCCCCTGGATATGGGAAACTATTGGACTGTCTCATGCGTCTCAGTTGTACCTTGGAAACCGTGGCGGCATTTTTTTACCCCCCTGGTGTGTCATGAAACTCGGGCGCGGCATTGCGATCATGTTATTGGCGTGGGTGGGGCTATTTCCTGTGGCGTCCTTTGCCGTGCCGGTGTTTCCCCCATCCCCTACGGCGGAATTTGTGGAAAAGGCTTCGGAAATTTTAGTGGTGGAATGCTTGAATCCTGGTTTCGAGCTTGGCCCAAAAGAAGACGGTATGACCCTGATTGAGGTCAAGATTGTGCATGTTATCAAAGGGGACCGCGTCAACGGAAATCGTCCCCTGGGAAAAACGCGGTTGGCCACGATTGGCCAGCCGATGCAGTCCGGGAAGCGGTATATGTTGGCCAGTTTTGGCGGGGATGCCTTTGGGACGGGATTTGTCGCGCAAAGCGAGCAGGCGGTGGTGGAGCTACCGGCGGATTTTGACCTGGCCACAGTAACCAAAACAGACAACCAGACAGAACAAGCCACCCCGAGCCATCAGGCGGCATCGCCGGACAAATCTCCCCGGCCTATGACCGCGGTGGAGCAAGTCAATTCCATTGTGACAGCGCGGCGGACAGAAGTGGAACGACAACTGCGTCTCCTGGAGCGCGAGCAGCAAACGCTGGGTGGCTTTCAACCTAGGAAATAGCGACAGGCGATAAGCGTGAGTTAGCAGGCAAGTTCGAACGAATACAGACATGGCGGTAACATCACACACCACTTTTTACAGGTGCCTTATGAATCGGTTGACGCGGGGATGGAAATTTTTGTTAGTTCTTTGTGGATTATTGGCCTGGGGAGGGAGCCTTTTTCCCGCGGCACTGCTGGCGCAAGGACTCTTGATTCATATTCAGCCAGCGGATCATGTGCCGCTTCCGCGGCCGATAATTATCTATCCGCCGCATCCCCATCCCCACCCGCGTCCCCGTCCGACGCCCGTGCCGGAAAGCACCTACAAGATCAAAGCGCTCGAGGTCAACGCCCGGATTAACGAGCAAGTGGCCAGCGTGCAGGTCAGCCAGTCGTTTGTGAACACCGGCAGTCGGCAAATGGAAGTGAGCTTTGTGTTTCCGCTGCCGTATGACGGCGCGATTGACCAATTGACGCTCTTGGTGGATGGCAAGGAATATCCGGCCAAGCTGCTGGATGCCAAGGCCGCCCGGTCGCAATACGAGGCGATCGTCCGCAAGAATCAGGATCCCGCGCTGTTGGAATGGCTGGGGACGGGGATGTTTCAAACCAGCGTGTTTCCGGTTCCTCCGGGGGCGGAACGCAAAGTGACGTTGCGCTACACGCAACTGTGCCGCAAGCTGGACGGGATGACCGATTTTCTCTTTCCCCTGAGCACGGCCAAATACACCAGCGAGGCGATCGAAGAGATCAAATTTCAACTGCACCTCGACAGCAAGGTCGAAATCAAAAACATTTATAGTCCCAGCCACGCCATTGATATCCAGCGTCCCGACGGGAAATCCGCGGTGATTAGTTATTCCGCCAAAAGCACGATTCCCACGGGGGATTTTCGCCTGTTATACGATGTCGGCGCTGGCCAGGTAAACGCCAGCGTGATTGCCTACCGGCCCACGACCGACGAGGAAGGGTATCTACTGCTGTTAGCCAGTCCGCAAATTGCGGCGGACATGGCCGAGCGGCCCAAAAAGACGGTGCTGTTTGTCGTGGATAAGTCTGGCAGCATGAGCGGCAAGAAGATGGAGCAGGCCAAAGGCGCGCTGAAATTTGTGCTGAACAACCTGCGCGACGGGGACACGTTTAATGTCATTGCCTACGACGATAAAGTGGAAAGCTGGAAACCGGAAGTGCAGACCTTTGGCGACGAAACCCGTAAAAGCGCGCTCGGGTATGTCGAGGGGCTGTATGCCGGCGGCAGCACCAACATTAGCGGCGCGCTCAAAACCGCCCTGGCCCAAATTCAGGATGCTTCGCGTCCCAACTTTGTGATCTTTTTAACTGATGGCCTGCCGACCGCGGGCGAGACCAACGAGCAAAAGATCGTCACCCAGACCCGCGAGCTGAACAAGCTCAAGGCCCGGATTTTTGCGTTTGGCGTCGGTTACGACCTGAATAGCCGCCTGCTGGATAAACTGGTGCGCGAAAACTTTGGCCTGAGCGAATTTGTCCGGCCCAATGAGGATATCGAAGCCCGCGTCAGCGCGCTTTATAATCGCATTGGCGCGCCGGTCATGAGCGATGTGGCGATCAAATTTGACCTGGATGGCCACAAGACCGAAGATGGTCCGCTGGTCAATCGCCAATACCCCCAGACCATCACCGATCTGTTTGCCGGCGAACAGCTGGTCATCGTGGGCCGCTATAAAAAGCATGGCGCGGCCAAGGTAACCGTGACCGGCAAGGTCGGGGGAAAAGAGGTCACGCTGGATTTTCCCGCGAACCTGGTGGAAAAAAGCGCCGACGATAGCAACGGCTTTGTCGAAAAACTCTGGGCGATGCGGCGAATCGGCGAGATCATGGATGACCTGGACCTCAAGGGCCGGAACGAGGAATTGGTCAAGGAACTGGTGACGCTTTCGACCAAGCATGGCATTTTGACCCCCTACACCAGTTTTTTGGCTGATGAAAACACAAATTTGCGAGATGTGACCAGCAACCTGCACGAAGCCGACCGGCGGTTGCGGTACTTTGCCGAATCCAACGGAGCGGGAGGCGTGGAGCAGCGGATTTTAAAGAATGAAATTGCCAAGGCGAATCGCGCCCCCCAAGCCCCGGCGGATAACGCCCAATTGAACCAATTTAGCTTGCAGGCGCCCAGTGCGGCCACGGCAGGACGGGGAGGATTTGGCGGCGGGGCAAATGCTCCGGCCGGCGCGGCCTCGGCGAGCGGAGCAGTTGCCACTGGCCCGACGGTCACGCTGCAGAAGGACGAAAAAGAGTCTCTGGCCGTGACGCAAAACGTCCGCCAGGTGGGTCAAAAGACGTTTTACCTGCGCAACGCCAATTGGGTGGACTCCCTCGCGAACGAAAAGCAGGAAAAGGAAGCCAAGAAGATCGAGCGATTTAGCATGGAGTACTTTGATCTGATCGACAAGCATGGCAAGGAAGTGGCCAAGTACCTCGCTCAGGATGAACCGCTGATTTTGGTCCTGGACGGCGAGGCATACCAGTTTTAGTGGTGTCGCCCTATCACGACAGAATGTATCCCTCTCACTCCGTGAGAGGTTTTTCGAGTAGCCCTCTTACTTTGTGAGAGGGCATTTTTTGTGGGTTATGGTTTTTGGTCTGGTTGTTTGCTTTTCTCTGAAACAAATGTCCCCTCATTCGCGCTGTCTTTTATTTCTCTCACGGAGTGAGAGGAGTACAATGTCGCCCTCTCACTCTGTGAGAGGGCTTTTTTGTGGTATATGGTTTTTGGTTTTTAGTACGTAGGGTTGGACAAGCGGCTAATGAAGTATTCATCTGTAAGGATTCTACTCCGCGCTGTCCCACCTTCAGAGATAAATCGCAGATGTTGGGACAACGCCGAATTACGCGAATGGTGCTAGCTAGGCTATCGGCGGCTGGTCCCAACCTACAGACTATATTACGGTTGGTCAAAGCGGATCTATCGGGCCGTTGGCCCTTCCATTTCTACTTCCCATGAACCTAGGGCGACGCTACGCTTGACTAGTTAAAAAAACAGCAAGGCTGGGATAGGTTGGGCCTTTGGCCCACAAAATACAATTGCGATCCGAGGGGGAGAGCGTCACCTGGATTACCAAAAACCAATCACCAAATACCAAAAACCAGCCACCATTCCTCCAGCCTCCCCTTACGGCACCGCGTAAATCGCCCCGGCGGTAAAGATCCCTTGCGTGGCCGCACCCCGCAGGCTGAGCGGGAACGGTTCGATCATATACGGCGCGCAGTTGCCGGGTCGGTAATAACCCAGGGCATACTGGCATTCGCAGATCGGGTCCACGCCCATGTGATAGGGCAAGAGCGGAATCGTGCCAAAGAAGTGGGCGGATTGCAGGACGGGATCGAGGACCGGTCCCCAGGAGTGGCCATAGCGCTCGGCCTGCACTTGTTCAAAGTACAGCGGTTTGTGGCACAACGCGGAGGCTTTCCAGGTGTAAGTGATGCAGCCCCAACTGCGATCGCCATGATAGATGCTGCCGCTTTCGATCGCGCATTCGTAGGGTATTTCCCCTTTGGACGTCGGACTAAGATCCAAGATCCTGGTTCCCAATGTGATATCCAAAAAATCCTTTTCCGCCGCCTCTTGCTTGTTCTTGCAATCTTCCTGGGTTTGTCCCGATGATTTTGATGGTGCCGCCGCGCCACTGCCGAGGGGCGCGGGACTGGCGGAGTCAAGCGCGCGATCGCCGGGTAGCGTCGACCGCTGGGGGTCGGGTAACTCGGCCGGGGGCATGGGCGAAGGCTCGGGCTCGGTCGCCAGGGGATTGTTGATGGCCGGTGGCGTGGCAGAGTTATCCCCGGGGTTGCTAAAGGGATTGCCCGGGGAGGGGGTTTCAGGGGCCGCGCCGTTTTCCAGGGGATTGGCCTGGTTGGTGTCCGCCGAACTGCCCAGGGGGGCTGTAGCTTGCAGTCGCGCGGTCCGAGCGCCTGTTCTCTCACGGGTGCTCATGACGGAGGTTCCCGGCAGCGCCTTGACGCCCGCGTTTTCCACCGGTGTTAATTGATGCACGGGCTGGACGTAATCGCTGTGTCCCGACAGTAACTGGGGCGCGCTGGCGGAGTTGGATTGCGGAGCGACCAGCGCCGGGCCGGTAGTTGGCATTTGCCCCGAAGTTGGTTTGAGCACGCTGGGGGCGGAATCAATCTCCGCAATCCCCAGGGCGGGTCCGCTGGAGGCGTTATGGCTGCTGGGGCGGACCGCGGGATCGACGCGCTTGCCGGTGGTGCGGGCGGGACGCCATTGCTGATTGGTCAGCCGCGTAACCTTTGCCGGTTCGGCGGCGATTATCCGCGGGGAATCAAAAAATTCCGCGCAACAGCCCAGGATCAGGCTGGCGGCGGCGGTGCGACCGGCGGCCTGCAACAGGCCCAAGAGCCGGGCCCGGGCCAAAATGGGGCGATCCGCGGCCGGTTGGGGCGGGCGGGAATTAGCCTGGGTCGGCGCCGCGGACGGCGCTGTAGTTTGGTGACTCTTGCGTAATGGCGATGTCATGCGGATGACTCTCCCGTACGCTCGCGGCCGAGACCTGGATAAAGCGGGCATCCTTGCGCAAGTGTTCGATGTCCTTTGCGCCGCAGTAGCCCATTCCGGCTCGCAATCCCCCCACGAGCTGATAAATGAACGTATTTAACGGTCCCTTAAAGGGCACGCGCCCTTCGACTCCTTCCGGCACCAGTTTGTCGGGCCCGCGTTCGGACGCTCCCTGGCGGTAGCGTTCGCTCGAGCCTTTGACCATCGCGCCTAACGATCCCATGCCGCGGTACGCCTTAAAAGCGCGTCCTTGGTACAGGATTTGTTGGCCGGGACTTTCGGCCACACCGGCCAATAGCCCCCCGATCATCACGGTATGCGCTCCCGCGGCGATGGCTTTGGTCACATCGCCCGAATAGCGGATGCCGCCATCGGCGATAATGGGTATGCCCGCCCCGCTGGCCGCCCGCGCGGCTTCCATGATGGCGGTGATTTGCGGCACGCCCACGCCGGAAATGACGCGGGTGGTGCAAATCGATCCCGGTCCGATGCCGACCTTGACCGCGTCGGCTCCGGCCTGGATCAGGTCGCGGGCGCCGTCAAACGTGGCGACGTTGCCGGCGACCACCTCGATCCGGTGCTGCTGTTTGATCCGTTTGACGGTTTCCAGCACATTGGACGAATGCCCATGCGCGCTGTCCACGATCAGCACATCGACCCCTTTGGCGATCAGGCTGCTAGCACGGTCGTAGTCGTGCACGCCGACCGCGGCTCCGACCCGCAGGCGCCCTTGCGGGTCCTTGCAGGCGCGCGGATAGCGCTTGAGCATGTCGATGTCCTTAATCGTGATCAGTCCCGTCAGTGTGTATTCTTCGTCAACCAGCAAAAGTTTCTCGACCTTATTTGCCATCAAAATCTTTTCAGCTTCCGCAAGCGTTACAGTCCCCGTGGCCGTTACCAATTTGGTACGCGTCATAATGTCCGCAATCGGCAATTCCCCCGTATCGAGAAACCGCAAATCCCGCCGCGTGATAATGCCCAAGAGCTTTTTGCTAGCATCCACGATGGGGACGCCGCTGACATTGTGCTGGGCCATGATTTCCCGGGCGCGGTCCACGGTGGCCGTGGGGGGCAGGGTGACCGGGTCGGGGATGATTCCATTGGCCGAGCGTTTGACCTTGTCCACTTCCTCGGTCTGGCGTTCGATGGACAGGTTTTTGTGAATGACGCCCAAGCCCCCTTCCTGCGCGAGCGCGATCGCCATTTCGGCCTCGGTCACGGTATCCATGGGGGAGGAGAGGATGGGGATATTGAGTTCGATGTTGGTGGTCAGCCGGGTGCGGACATCGACACTGGCGGGGACGACATCGCTGTAGCGGGGTTCCAAGAGGACGTCGTCAAAGGTGATCGCCTGCGAGACGATTTTTTCGTACATGGGAACCTCCGGGGCTGGAAATGCAAATCCGCTGGGTGTCAGCGTCGCCGACATACGGCGGTAGACGGGGATAAGCCCCTCATTATGTCGGATAAGTTCCCTAGGCAAAAGGGGCGCGGGGGTGGCCCGTGGGACAAGAGGCGTGGGACGCTGGAAGCGGGGAAAATTGATTAGCCGCGACGCGCAGCGGAGCGCGGTATTTATGTAGCGGCGAATTTCACTTGCGGATCTGGCACTTGGTTGCTGGATTTTAGTGTTTTGATTTAGGACTTCTTACCTCGCAGATGTTGCGGAACTCAGCCCAGGGTCACTGTGTGTTCCCTGGGAAAGCGTAGTCATGAGTGAGCAGTTGTTATAAAATCATGGCTTATCGCCGTTCTACGTCCAAGGAGGAGTATCCTGGGGAACTAAAATGCCAAAGCATTTATATTGTAAGTTTGCATCTCCCGTTGATGTATTCCACGTGGCAACCATGTTGCAAAATGCAATAGGAGGAACTAGCACAGAACCTCAAAGCCGATGGAAGTTAGTGCAAGAAAAAATAGATAACATGCCAAACCATTCTGATACTGACTCACCTAGGAAAGCCAGCATGCAACGAATTCTTGATGATGACGTCGCCAAAGCTGGTGAATGTCTCCTGTTTTCATCAACGATGAATGGCAATGAGTGCAATTTCGGTATTTTTAGTAGTCGCATACATGTAAATTTTAGTGACAATTTAGAATTTAAATACATTCTACAACTATGTGACATAATCCACTCGATAAATGCTACTAAGGAGCTACAGATATTTTTGTAATCTCTTCAATGGCAGTGTAGCGAATAGCCGAGCTATATCACCAACTGGCTGGCTCTGGAACTTGTTCCGGTGTGTTAAGCACAAGAAGCGTAGTCATGAATGAGCAGTAATTTTAAAATCATGTCTTCCCGCCGCCTCCGCGACCAAGGAGGGATATCTTGGGCTATTTGGAATAATCGGGGCATGTCCACTGTAATTTCAAATTGAAGTCTATGTATCGGGCCGTTGGTCCTTGCCATTTGTGAGGCTTGCTTGACCTAGGGCGACGCTGCGCTTGCCCTAGGCTGGAATAGGCCGGGCCGTTGGCCCGCAAAGAATCGAGTGCCGTAGGCCGACACTTGCCTGGGTCATAAAAATCTCGGCACAACACGAGGAAGCTAGCGTTTTCAATACGGATCACAGGGGCGGAATTGCTAGGCTATCCACGCTTCACCCATATTCGTCCGTGGCAAAAAACTACCCGGTTATTTCCGTAAAAAGGAGGTCGATTTTGAATAATTGCTTGCGTGTGTCGCACCCAAGCTTTACCTTCACTGAAAGGGCATTGGTTGCACCTCTGCTGCGTAAACGGCGGATCACGATCAGCCCACAAAAATCTCACACACAGCTTCATCCATGCTCACCATGCAATCCTATCCACTTCCACTCAACCCGTTTCCCCTTGGTCGATTTTTGTTGATCCCGCTGGGCATTGCTTGTTTGGCAATTTGCTGCCTCGTTGGCTCTCCTGCGGCGGAAGAATCACCCCCCGCGGACCAAGCTGCTCCCGCGACACTGCCGACTCAGCCCATGTCCGCGGCCACGCTCGAGTTTCTTCCGGTCGAGGCGCAGCCGTTTTTTGCCGCGACAGAACGGCTGATTCAGGCCCTGGATTATGTCGGCGCGCCCCTCTCCGCCGCGGATGCCGCCGCCATCGCCACCGCGATCAAAACCGCCAACGAACAGTCCGCCACCGCCGCCGAACCCCAAAAGTCCCAAATTCTTCGCGCCGCCGCGCGGCAAGTGCAGGCTGTTTTAGACAAATCCACCCTGGTCGCCGTGACCATCAATCCTGAAAGCCGCGTCTCCGTAGCCGCTGGTCCCGCCCGCCGCGAGTTAGTCCAACAAGGCTGGCGCACTTTTCTGGTCAAGGTGCATAACCAACCCCGCATCACACCCCAGCTACGCATCGATAGTCCCAACGCCCAACCGCTGTATCAGCAAGGGAGTGGCGGCCGCGAACGTCCCCAAACCACCGACAAACTGGTCGCGCCCGCCGATGTGCCGGGGCGCTTTCTTAGTCTGGAGCAATTTACCAAGCAACCTCTGCGGGCGGAGCTTTCGGGCCTGGAATGCGAGTATCGGATTTTGCAGTTATACAGCCGCGACGTGGGCCGTCGCGAGGCCACCCTGCAATTTGACGTGGGGCAGGGGACCCAGGATTTGGGTTTTCGCAACGAATTGCCGGTGCTATTTGAAGCTGTTCCCGCTTGTGAAGTGGTGCTGACCGTCCAGGACCACGATGGCACGCCCACCACGGCCGCATTTGTGGTGCGGGATGCGTGGGGGCGGGTCTACCCCAATCCCGCGCGGCGGTTGGCGCCGGATTTTTTCTTTCATGAGCAGATTTATCGCGCCGATGGGGAATCGCTGCATCTACCTCCTGGCGAATACAGCGTCACCGTGGGCCGTGGCCCCGAATATCACACCCAAACCAAAAAAGTCAGCGTCCCGGCAGCGGTAAGCCACCGCGAGGTTTTTCGCCTGAACCGCTGGATTCATCCCAAAACCCGGGGCTGGTTTAGCGGCGACCATCACGTTCACGCCGCGGGATGCGGCCATTATGACAGCCCCACCGAGGGGGTCGGCCCCGCCGATATGCTGCGGCATATCGTGGGCGAGGACCTAAACGTGGGTTGTGTGCTCTCTTGGGGGCCATGCTGGTACACCCAAAAGCAGTATTTTGAGGGAAAGACTTCGGCCTTGTCCCGGCCCAATTATCTGATGCGGTATGATGTGGAAGTCAGCGGGTTCCCTTCTTCCCATGCGGGGCATTTGTGCCTGTTGCGGCTAAAGGAGGACGATTATCCCGGTACGACCGAAATTGAACAGTGGCCCAGTTGGACGCAGCCAGTGTTGGCCTGGGGCAAAGGGCAGGGGGGAGTCGTCGGTTATAGCCATAGCGGCTGGGGACTGGCCTTGCCAGATATTATGCCCAATGGCGAGCGCAAGTTTGGGGGCCAACCCTGGGGGGGCGCCCCCGCGGGATGGCAGGGGAGGGCGGCGGATACGCTGCCGGACTATGCCATGCCCCCGTTCGATGGGATCGGGGCGAATGAGTTTATCGTGACATTGCCCAATGGTCAGTGCGATTTTTTGTCCGCGGTGGATACGCCGATCGTGTGGGAGCTGAACATTTGGTATCACACCCTCAACTGCGGCTTGCGCGGGCGGATTAGCGGCGAGACGGATTTTCCCTGCATTTATGGGGATAAAGTCGGCCTGGGAAGGATTTATGTTAAATTGCCCACGGATCAACCGTTGGACTTTGACGCCTGGTGCGAAGGGGTCAAAGCGGGGCGGAGCTATTGCGGCGATGGGCTGAGTCATTTGTTGGACTTTCGCGTGAACGATGTCAGTGTCGGAGAGCCAGGCAGCGGCGGCAAGCTTAGCCAGCTTGATCTGCCGCAGCCAGGCAAGGTGACCGTCACCTGCGACGCGGCGGCTTTATTGGCGGCGGAGCCGACCGAGGCGACGGAACGGATTCGCGCGGCGCGGCTGGATAATAAACCCTATTGGCATATCGAGCGGGCGCGGGTGGAAAAAACCCGCCAGGTGCCTGTGGAGGTGATTGTCAATGGGCGGCCCGTCGCCAAGCATTTATTAACGGCCGATGGCACCACGCAAAGCCTCAAATTTGACGTGGAACTAACAGAGTCCAGTTGGGTGGCTGTGCGAATCTTTCCCAGTTGCCATACCAACCCGGTGTTTGTGGAGGTCGCCGGCCAGCCGATCCGAGCCGATGCCAAAAGCGCCCAGTGGTGCCGCGACGCGGTGGATGTATGTTGGCGGGCCAAGCAGGGGCAAATTCGCGAGAGTGAGCGCCCCGCCGCACGCGCGGCCTATGACCAGGCCCGGGCGTACTATGAAAAAGTGCTGGCGGAGGTGAAGTAAATATCGTAGGACTGAGTCAAAGTTAAAGAATAGAGTCAAGCAAATCAGCCGCTGGGCGCTAGCCGAGGGTTTTTGCCCCTTCAACCGGGGGCTAGGGCGCTATGGCTCATCCTAAAACGAATCGTTAACACAGCAGTAGCGCGGAACTGGTTCAGCCAATGATGCTGTTACCGCGCCATGCGATTGCAGTGGAATACGATCCGTCCGACACAACTCCGCGATTGGCTCTCTCCGTCCCCCTCGATCACAGCGAAATGTTGATTTCCCGCGCAAACCCGCAAATTAACTTAAATTTCAATTTCTCATCAATACCACACATTGGTATGATATAAATTCCCGTTCATCGGGGAAACTTCCTTTGCCGCAAATTTTAAGGTGCCAGCATGAAAAACTCCCCCCGCGGGTTT
This sequence comes from Pirellulales bacterium, assembly GCA_033762255.1. Classification (NCBI taxonomy): domain Bacteria; kingdom Pseudomonadati; phylum Planctomycetota; class Planctomycetia; order Pirellulales; species Pirellulales bacterium. The sequence goes on from JANRLT010000041.1 coordinate 67,223, forward strand.
ACGCTTGTGGAACTGTTGGTGGTAATCGCCATTATTGGCATTTTGGTGGCGCTGCTCTTGCCAGCGATTCAAATGGCGCGGGAGGCCGCGCGACGGACCACCTGTGTGAATAATCTCCAAAACATCGCCAAGGGATGCATTCTGCACGAAGGGGCCAACAAGTTTTTTCCCACCGGTGGCTGGGGCTGGAACTGGGCCGGCGATCCCGACCGCGGTTATGATAAAACGCAGCCAGGGGGCTGGGCGTTTAATATCTTGCCCTATATCGAGGAGCAGCAGACGCGGGATATCGGCAAAACAGGGAGCAAGGCGGATTCCGCCAAAAAGCGGGACGGCAACATGCGCCGCCTGGCCACGCCGGTGCCGATTTATAATTGCCCCAGCCGCCGTCGCCCGTTTCAATTTCCCTATCCCAACAAACATTACATCAACGTCTCTCAAAACGCCAACTTTATCGCCAAAACCGACTACGCGGGGAATGGCGGCAGCCAGGGGTTTGAGGCGTTTGAAGGTCCCGCCGCCTCGGCCTTGGGCTTGCCGGATAGCGCCGTCGAAACCCAGTTTCCCGGTTCCGCCAAGAAGACCAACGGCGTCTCTTATTTACGGAGCATGGTCAAAATAAAAAATATCACCGACGGCACCAGCAAAACCTACCTGGTGGGCGAACGATTTTTGTTTACCGACACCTACGAAACGGGCCGGCATGGGGATGACAACCAAAGCTGGGACACCGCTTACGATTGGGACACGTATCGCTGGACCAACATTCCCCCGGAGCCGGACACGTTTTTAAATCAGCGGGAATGCTGCAATCAGCACTTTGGCGGGCCGCACTTTACCACATTTTTTATGGCCTTTTGCGACGGAAGCGTGCAGCAATTGGGCTACGAGATTCACGCCCGGGTGCACCTGGCGTTGGGTTCGCGCAACGGGGGGGAATCCGTGGGCAAATTTTAGTCATTTGCCGCTGGTTGTGGTCGGTCGGCGGCAGACTAGCAGCGCGGCATGCCGGCTGCGCGGATCAGTTTCCCTCTGACAGACCGACTTCCACGCACACCGGTCCCCACGCGCTCTCAAAGGGAATTAGCAAGGTGGGGGCTCCCGAGGGGAAATTAATCGAGTTTCCCTTGCCGCAAATGACCGTCGGCAGGCCGATGGAAAGCTGGTATTCCTCAAGTTGAGTCTTGGCCGCCCCCACAATCATATTTGTGAGTTCCCCGACGGCGTCCACCACCTCGGAGGTTAACTCCGAAAAGCTTGTCCCGTGTAGATTTCCCGCGAGCTGCAACGCGGTGTCGCTACTAAAGCTCAGCACGACCATGCCGTGGCATTTCCCGGCTAACCCGATGAGTCCGCAGACCTCGTTGGTAGGCTCGCGGGATTTTTTCAGGCTTAACTCGCCTCGTTTCAGGGTTGTCCCCAGCATTGTCTGAAAGACATCATGCGTCGCCAAGACAAATGGATTGATAAACTCGACTCGCATGGATTCAGGTCCAATTCTGGTAGGCGGAAACAATGACTAAACAAGGGAATATTTTTGCAGCTTTTCCCGCAGCGTGTCCGCGGTAAATGGCTTGATAAGATAGTCGGATACACCCGCCTGGATCGCTTCGATAACGCGGCTTTTTTCGCCTTCGGTTGTGATCATATAAATCGGCACTTTCGACCCCGTCGCCCGGATATCGCGGGTCAATTCGATTCCGGATTTATTGGGCATATTCCAGTCGGTGATGACAAGTTCAAACATTCCCGCCTGAAAAGCGGCCAGACCTTCGACGCCGTCGGCGGCTTCCACGACATCGTTAAATCCGACAGCCTGCAGTGAGCGGATGATAATCTTGCGCATTGTTCCGGAATCATCCACCACCAATACTTTGTTGCTCATAACGCTCCTCTGTGGGAAATAATGCACCCGAAAAGTCAATTATGCCCCAGGCCCAGGGGGGACCCCCCGGCCGCTGATCTAACATAGCTTGTAATTTACCAACGGAAGGCCGGCGTATTGTCAATGCGATCGATTCAAGTGGGGCGATTCAACCGCTAGGTGCTGGTGCATGGATTTTGCCGCTCCCACTGCGGGCTAGTGCCCCACGCTCATTCGAAACCGAGCGTTGATGGAACACTCGCGCGTTAATAACCTCAGGCCGCGCTGGGGGAGGGGGCGACGCCGTCAGGTTGTGTAATTCTTTCGTAGAGTCTGATACGCAAGGGACCCACCGGGGAGCGCAGGCAAACATCCTCAATCAACATGGCCTTGTGGATATGCAGGCCATAGTCGCTGCCCGTGATAATCGTCGGCAACGATAAATACGATGGTCCCGGAAGCGTTCCTTTCAGGTTTCCCCCGATCATATTCACCAGTTCGGCCGCTACCTCGCACAAGTCCGCCTCATCCGCGTTCCGGGCAGGTATACCCAGCATCGTGGCGGCGCAGTTCCGTGCTAATTCAGGAGAGATCGCCAGCACGGCGGTTCCCATCCATTGGCCGGCGATTTGCACCGCCGACAACAGCAGTTCCCCTTCTTCGTCCGCCTGAGGTTCGTCCCGACACAACTCGAGGTTCAACATCGTCGAAAAGATATTAATGGCGATCTCTTCGATCAGGTTATCGTAGGCCGTCTCCATGTTGGTTCCCTTGGATTTACTTGAGGCGATAAAAAACGCTTTGTTCAAATTGCACACGCTCAAAATCGTTGCTCAGGCCCATGGTCGTTTCCGCCGCCCCCAAAAAGAGCAAGGCTTGTGGTGCCATGATTTTGCGCACTTTTTCGAGGATCATTTTCTTGGTATCGGGGGAAAAATAGATCAGCACATTGCGTAGAAACACAATATCCATACGGGGCATGGCGGGCCAACTCTCGATAAGATTGAGTTTCGAAAAGCGCGCCATGCCGCTTAATTCGGGCTTTAGCTTCCAGTGGATCCCCTCGCGCTGAAAGTATTTCACCAGCAACCCCGCGGACAAACCGCGGTTAACCTCATTCTGCGAGAATTTGGCTTCCCGCGCGCGGTTGAGCACATCCTCGGAAAGATCTGTGCCGAGCAGTTGCACGTTCCATTGCGTCAAAACGGGAAAGTGCTCCCGCAGGTACATGGCCACGGAGTAGATTTCCTGCCCTGTGGAGCACGCGGCTGACCAGATGTTCAACCGCTTTGTTCCCCCGTTCCGTTGCAACAGTTCCGGCACGATCTGCTTGCGCAGCGCTTCAAACGGATGGATATCTCGAAAAAAGCTGGTCTCATTGGTCGTCATGGCCTCCACGAGTCGACCTTCCAGGTCGGGCCGACTTTTGCCGCGGATCCCCTGGATGAGTTCGTCGATCGAGGAATAACCGCTGGCGCGGGCCACTGGCGTCAAACGTGCTTCGATCAGATAGCACTTGGTGTCGTCCAGTTCGATCGCCGCGCGGCTTCTGACCGTCGCACATACAAAGGAAATGGCATCCGCTGATAATGTCGAGGTGCTCATGTAATCCTTTCCAGTAGAGGCGACCGCCGCCGCAGCGCGGTAACCATGCGCGTGAGCTCTCCGGCAATCCGGGGCAACGGGAGCGATTGGTGGGAGAATCCGGCGACGGCGACAGCCCGGGGCATCCCCCACACCACCGACGTGGCTTCGTCCTGTGTCAGCACCGTGCCGCCAACCAAATAAATATCCTGCGCCCCCCTTAAGCCATCCTGTCCCATGCCAGTTAATACCGCGGCCAGGCAGCCTGATCCAAACACTTTTGCAGCCGAACGGAACGTGACATCCACCGCGGGTCGGCAGGAATTTTCCAGCGGTCCTTGCTGCAACACCGTTCTGATGGCCAGCCCCTGGCGTTCAAATTCCAAATGATAACCCCCCGGGGCTATCAAGACCCGGCCGGGCAAAAGTTCTTCGCCGGTGGTGGCTTCGCTAACTTGCAGCGTGCAGATTTGATTGAGTCGATCCGCCAAATGTTTGGTAAAAACAGGCGGCATATGCTGGACTACGACGATTGGCACCGGAAATTCCGCCGGCAAACCTGCCAAAATGCTTGCCAAAGCTTGCGGACCTCCCGTCGAACTACCCACAATCACCACTTCACAGGATTGGGGCAAGCGCCGCTCAGCGCCTGGCAACTGTGGGCGAGCCACCATCCGCCCGGTCGTCCCGGCAGACGGGATGGCCTGAGGGCAAAGTGCCTTGATTTTTGGCAAAAGCTGGGCTTTTACGATCTCGATACCCGCGCTGACATTTCCCACATTTGCCGGTTTGGCCACATAATCCGTGGCTCCCAAGGCCAGGGCGTCAAACGTCGCTTTGGCTCCCCGTTCCGTCAGCGTGCTGAACATAATGACGGGCAGCTTGGGGTAGGTTTTGCGCAATTCCGGCAATGTCCCCAGCCCGTCCAATTCGGGCATTTCGATGTCCAGGGTCACGATATCCGGATTAAGTTGGGGCAGCTTGGCCAGGGCCAGTTTGCCATTGGGGGCGGTGCCCGCCAACTCGATGTCCGGATCCTCTTTCAGGATGTCCGTCAGCAATCTACGGATCACAACCGAGTCATCAACAATCAGTACGCGTATTTTGCGCATGTTACTTGATCACTCCCACGAGCCGCAGCTTGTCGATCAGGCTATCCTTTTGAAACGGTTTCATCAAATATTCATCCGCTCCGGCAGTGAGGGCCCGGAGCATCTGATCGGGTTCGGTTTCGGTGGTGACCATCACGACCGTCATCCCGGCAAGCCGAGCATCGTCGCGGATCGCCTTGACCAGTTCCAGTCCGTTCATCTCCGGCATGTTCCAATCCACCAGCACCAAATCGGGAAGCGGCTGGAGCCGCAGCCGCTCCAGCGCTTCGCGCCCATTGCAGGCGGAAACCGTCTCAAAGCCCAATTCGGCCAGGATGTCCCCTTCGATCCGCCGGATCGGCCGGGAGTCGTCAACAATCATCGCCAGCATGTGGAAATTCCTAAAAGCCCAAGAAAGATTCAACAAATTTTGATCAACTGGCGTTTCCGCCACGACTAACATGCCAGTGAATTACTAGTAGAGTGACTGGTTCCCAACCGCTGCAATTCAGTGGCCATCCGGGCCAATTCGCCGGAAGCTTGTTGGGAATTATTCGCGCCTTGCATGGTGTTCTCGGCGGCTTGGGCAACGGAAGTGATATTTTGCGCGATTTCGGCGGTTCCTTTGGCGGCCTCGGAGACGTTGCGGCTCATTTCATTGGCGGTCGCCGTTTGCTCCTCCACCGCGCTGGCAATGGTGTTGGCAATATCATTAATTTGGGCGATCACATCGGAAATTTCGCGGATGGATTCCACCGCGCCTCGGGTTCCATTTTGAATGGCTTCAATTTTATGTCCGATGTCCTCGGTCGCCTTGGCTGTTTCCTTAGCCAGTTCCTTGACTTCGTTGGCGACCACGGCAAAGCCCTTGCCCGCCTCGCCGGCGCGGGCCGCTTCGATCGTCGCGTTAAGGGCCAATAGATTCGTCTGTTCGGCGATTGAGGTGATCACTTTCAGCACTTTGCCAATTTCAATGCTACTGTCATCCAGCTTGGAAACGCATCCGCTAGCGGCTTGCGCGGCGACAACCGCTTGTTGCGCGACTCGCGCTGAATCGCTGGCATTCTTGGCGATTTCACGAATGGCGCTATTCATTTCATCAACGCCGGTGGAAACTGTTTGCACATTCTTGCTGACTTGTTCCGCCGCGGCGGAAACTACATTGGCCTGAGCCGAAGTTTCCTGGGCATTAGCGCTCATCTGCGTGCTAACCGCGCTCAATTCCTCGGCGGAGCTTCCCAGGGTGGCAGAGTTATCCGCCAATTGTTTAATCAGATTAAGCATCTCATTCTCTTGGCGGGCCATGGTACGCGCCAACCAGTAGGTAAAACCCGCCACAGTCCCCAGCAGTATCAAACCAACCAAGAGCATGGTCGTTTGGCGAGTTGCGATCAACGACGCGACATCTGCTTCGGTAGCGGAGGCATTCGCCGTGGCGAGCTCGACTATTTTATTAATTGAGGCACGATGTTCCGCGTATAATGGCGGCAATAGCGTGTTGATTATCTTTTGAACCTCCTCTCGATCTCCCTTTTCAATCGCGGGAATCAAGCGATGGTCGATCACGGAAAAAAATTCCTCCGCGGGCTTGCGAGAAGTTTCGGTGACCTCGACTTTTACGGTTCCAGACTCCAAGTTTTGCATCCAGTAGTCCTGCCGAGTTGAATAATCCCGCTTCAGGTTCTTGTATTGGGCGGTCAAATCCTTGATGTCTTCCGCGTTTTTACCATCGGCCATCAAACGGGCGGTCAGATAGGTTTCGATGATGTAGTTTGGGGGCGGCAAAACATCCGCCAGCAAATCCTTGTTCTGGACGATGCGCAGATAATGTTCGCCATTGACCTTGACGGTGTTCAATGTCGAGTAGGCGACAAGGCCAAAAACCAGAAAGCCGATGGCAAAGACAGTCGTTAAGAGAGTCAATTTGCCTTTCATACTGAGATTGCGAATGAATGACATGGAGCGGATCCTCGGAAAACTGGGTGGTAAAAGGTGGTTTGGGTGTGACGATAGCGAACAAATGATCAATCCAAAAACATGCTTAAACGGCGGTTAACGCCGCGCAGCTCTCGGCGATGGTCCGCTCTGTGTCCAACTCTAACAACAGTCGCTCGGATTGCTTGTAAGTGCCGCGAATCAATTCGCGGACCTTGGCCCGGGCCGTGGCTGGGGGAGGCTCAAATGTTTCATCACGCACCTCCACAACGTCTCCAATGCTATCCACCAGCAGGCTGATGGCGTTCTCTCCATCGCGCACCACCACGTTCATTGGTTGTTGGCCCGGTTTTCGCGGGGGAAGTTCCAGGCAGGACCGTAAATCGATCGCGGTGACAATCTGGCCGCGCAGGTTGATTAATCCCCGGATCGCCGGGGTCGCCAGGGGAATCCGTGTCATTTCTTGATAACGGATGACTTCCTGGACTTCTTGCACGTCGATCCCCAGATACAGGGTGTCCACGTGAAAAGTGCAAAATTGACGGTCTTGATGACTCATAACTCTCCTAAGCGGGTGTGAAAGCGGCGGATGACCGGGGCGATGCGTGGCGCGCCAAGCTAGGCAAATTCAGCACATCCGTCACGCGTTCCTGAATCACCATCGTGCCCAATAAATGCTCCCGGACCGGCTTTCCCGGGACAAAATTCAATTCTGTTTCCACGATGTCCACAATCCGATTAACCACAAATCCGCAGTGATGTTCCTGGTCGGCGTACACGATAATCTGCAATTCGGATTGTTCCGACCGTTCGGGCTGGTCAGGGTGTCGGCCAAAGACATCCCCCAGCTCAATCAACGGCAGGATGCTGCCGCGGTATTGGATCACCGGCTGGTTATGCGCGTATTCAATCGCCGCCGCAGAGGCCTTTTCCAGGCGGGCGATCATCGAAGTGGGGAGCGCGAAGCGGCGTGAGTCGCCCAGATCCACGACTAGCAAGGTTTGCGACTCAGCGCGGGACAGGGTATCGGCCTGGCCGGGGCCGCCGTGCGGTTGCTCGCGCATCTCGGCGTTCAGCCCCGCCGCCATCGCGATTCCCAACACATCGAGGATCAAGGCAACGGTGCCATCCCCCATGATCGTGGTGCCGGCATATTCCCCCAGTCCCTTGAGTTGCCGGCTGAGCGGCTTGACCACGATTTCCTCGGTGTCATTCACCTTATCGACCACCAGGCCGTATTGCCGGTCGTTGGATCGCAGGACGACAATATTAACTACCTGATCACCGGCCGGGGATTCTCCCCCGACATTTCCGCCGGACAGGCCCAGTCGTTCCGCCAGATTGATTAAGGGGAGCAGCTTGCTGCGCAGGCGGAATACCGGCGCCCCATGCACGTATTCGATTTGCCGCTGGACTGCTTCCCCCTCCAGGCGGACCAGTTCCAGCAAGCTCACCTGCGGGATCGCATAGCGGTCCCCCCCCGTGGTGACAATCAACGCGGGAATAATCGCCAGGGTCAGCGGTATCTTGATTTTGATGGTTGTTCCCCGGCCTGGTTGGCTTTGCAAGTCCAGCGTGCCGCCGATTTTTTCAATATTTGTTTTAACGACATCCATGCCGACCCCCCTGCCGGACACATTGGTCACTTTTTCCGCCGTGGAAAAGCCGGGCAACAGAATCAACTGCGCCGCCTCGCGGTCGGAGAGCCGAGCGGCCTGATCGGCGGTGACAATCCCTTTTTCCACCGCTTTCTGGCGAATCCGTTCCAGGTTCAGCCCCGCGCCATCGTCGATGATCTCAATATTGACTTGGCCCCCTTCGTGATAAGCTCGTAAACGCAGGCAGCCGGTTTCCGGCTTTCCGACGCTGCGCCGCGCTTCGGGCGATTCAATGCCATGATCCACCGAATTGCGAACCAGGTGCGTTAGCGGGTCTTTGATCGCCTCTAGGATCGTTTTATCCAGCTCCGTCTCCTTCCCCTCCATTTCCAGGCGGATTTGCTTCCCTAACTGCGACGCCAGATCGCGAATCACCCGGGGAAATTTGCCCCAGACATTGCCGATGGGCTGCATCCGGGTTTTCATCACCCCTTCTTGCAGTTCCGTGGTAATCAGATTGAGCCGTTGGGCGGTGCTGATAAACTCGGCGTCATGCGAGCGATTGGTGTGCTGCAGAATCTGATTGCGGGCCAGCACCAACTCGCCGACCCGCGTCATCAGTTTGTCGAGCAAGGCGACATCGACGCGAATGGTGCTGTCTCCCGCCGCAAGTTGCTGTTTGTCCGTCAGGGCGTGTTCGGGCGTTTCCGCGGCGGAGTCGTGCGTATTTGCGTGCGCGGCGCTGGTCGGCGGCGCGGAACGGGCCGGGGCGCTGGGGCCGGTGGAGGGACGCGGAGGAGCGGACTGCAACAAATCCGGCGCGTCATTCCGGGCGTGTTCCCCCGTTGGGCAGACGCTTTGCGCGGCGAGCAAGCGCTGGACGATGGAGTCCGTTTCAAATCCGATGTCGGTGCCGGTGGTTTCTAGCAAGCGCAGGCCTTCACGACATTTATCGGTGGCGGCCAAGAGCGCTCCAGCGATTTCAGATGTAAACGGCAAATCCCCGTCACGCAAGCTCCCCAACAGGGTTTCCGCGATATGCGCGAATTTTTCCATGACGGCCAGTCCCAAAAACCCCGCCCCCCCTTTGATGGTGTGCATCGTGCGAAAAATTCCCCGCAGTAAATTTGTCGAGCCGGGGCTTTGCTCGAGTGCCAGCAGATCCCGATCCATTAAGTCGAGATTGTCATAACACTCGATAATGAATTCACGGGCGGCCTCGCTCAAGTGGAAGGTTGCGGAAACAACGGGAGGGGTTGATTCCTCGGACTTAACGGCACTGGCTGGATTAACGGCTGGTTCGCCGCCGACCCGATATTGCTGCAAGCTCTCGACATATTGGCTAATATCGGCCTCATTCGAGGTCTCCACCGATTCAATTAGCCCTTCCATAAAATCCGCGGCATGCAGAATTGTGTCGACTAGCTCCGAACTGGGCAGCACTTCGTGATTTCGCAGGCGATTGAGCACTTCCTCCAAACCATGGGCCAGTACACCGATCCGATCCAATCCCAGAAAACCGGCGGTCCCTTTGATGGAGTGCATGGTGCGAAACACGGCATTCACCAACTCGACATTGATGTCGGCGCCCCCTTCTTCGATGGCCAGCATTTGTTGTTCGATATTTGCCAGTCCTTCTTGGGCCTCCACCACAAAATCGGCAATCAACTCTGCATCCGATATGTCCATGTCGCGGTTCCTTCAATCACAGATGTGCATTAATAGACTAGTTAAGGGCGGTTTCGACGAAATTGATCTCCGCCACAAGATCCGCATCCAAGGCGGTTGCTTCTTTTTCGATGAGCGCTGCTTGATGTGGACTAATCACATTCTGTGTGACCAACGCGTCCAACAGGTTAGGAATGCCGTTCGCCTGCTCCAGGAGCAGCTCATACACGTCTTGATATGTCAGATACCCCAGCTCGACGGCGGTTTCCCCAAACATTTTGCCCCGGCAATCCTGTTCTGCGAGAACGGTAAATACCTGGGCCATTGTTAATTTTCCTTTTACCAGCGCTAATTTGCCAATTTTTGAAGCTTGGGCCAGTCGCCAATGGTTTGCCCCGCGTAATTGATCGATAGTTGCCCAGCCATGTTCCAGCACTGCAAGAGCCGTTTCAAAAGTGCTGTTCGTGTAATGTTTTACGAGATTAGACATGTTCCCGGCCTTCACAATCGAAAATTGGTGATGGAAACAGGACAAACCGTTGTACATCTTGAAGGCCAGCGCTGGCTGGTCCTGCACTACAATAGATTGCTATAAAAACCAAAAGGTGCTGTGCAAGTAAAATACTTATGAAATCTATAAAGTTGCTTTTCAGAAGTTATGCAAGATGACAGTTATTCCGGTTATGCCATTGCCTGGATACTTATTTCGTTCAATCCAGGAAATACTAATAAATTCGTGATCGACGTGGGGATTTCTTGCGTATCGGTAACGTTTGGGTCTTCATAAAGAAACACAGCTTTCATCTGACAATTCTAGTGCTACGTCAACCCTTTGTTTTCCCAAAAAGAGGCCATACCCCAGGGCTACTTCCCGCGGCTGATTTGCCCACCTCGAATTGATCGTTTTGACCAAGCGCTTGTCCTCCCATCAATCATCCCCCTTCCCAGGGTTTACGTGAATTACATTCTTCACTCCTTAACACACTTACTTTCCCTCCTCCACCAGGCCCACGTAACCAAATTTGTGGACGTCAAAGAGTCCCGCGGGTCCGAGCTTGAGCGCGGGAATAACCGTCAGGGCCATAAAGGAGAGCGTCATGTAGGGGGCAAAGAGGGGGGAGCCGAGAGATTTGGCCGCGGCGTCCAGGCGCGAATAATCCGCCGCGATCCGTTCCCCGGAATCACCGCTCATCAGTCCCGCGATCGGCAGCGGCACCACATCCACGGTATCGCCAGCCGCCAGCGAGATTCCACCGCGGGCGTGAACCAGGGCATTGAGGGCCAGACTAATCTCGGCATCGCTGGCGCCGACCGCGATCAAATTGTGCGAATCGTGCGAGACGCTCGAAGCAATCGCCCCCCGGGCCAAGCCAAAATTCTTGACCAGGCAAACCGCCGGTGGTCCCCCCGTGTATCGATCCACCAGGACCATTTTGAGCAGGTCGCGCTGTTGGTCAGCCAGGATTTCGCCGTTTTGCGCGTTTGCCGCCGCGCTCAGCGCGTTGGTGACCAATTGGCCATCGAGCGCCTCGATGACGCGCACCCGCTGCGCGGCGTGAACGCCGTCGGTCCAGCCCGTCGGCGTTGGCAATTTGAATAAATCCGGGCTAACAGGCGCGCATTGAAAGTTATTCGCCATCACTGGCTCGACCCGCGGCAAGAGCGTGCCTCCATGCTCCGCGACCAGTTCGCCATTGATCCAAGTGCGCAAGACTTCAAAGTTGGTCAAGTCCCGCACCTCGACAAAGTCCGCCCGGTCCCCCAGGTGCAGCAGTCCCACGTCCAGTTTGTAGTGGCGGACCGGTGTGACACAAGCAGCGCGCAGGACAATCATGGGATCGATACCCGCGGCCACGGCGCGGACGACCAGTTGATTGATATGTCCCTCGACCAGATCATGCGGATGCTTATCATCACTGCAAAACATGCACGCGTCGGGAAATTGCCGCAAAAGCAAATGCAACGCCTGAAAATCCTTGGCCGCCGAACCTTCGCGGATAATCAGCTTCATCCCCTTTTGCAGTTTCTCCAGCCCCTCGTCATACGCGCGGCTCTCATGATCGGTGCTGATCCCTGCGGACAGATACTTATTTAGATCCGCCCCGCGCACGCCCGGCGCGTGACCGTCAACCGGCTTTTTACGCTGATGGGCGGCGGCGATCTTGGCGTGGACCTGCTCATCCCCCATGAGCACTCCGGGAAAGTTCATCATCTCGCTCAAGTACTTGATTCGCGGATCATCCAAGAGTGCGGCGACACCCTCGGCATCGATCGCCCCCCCCGCCTTGTCAAAGGGCGTGGCGGGGACGCACGACGGCGCTCCAAAGTTGACCTTGAGGGGGGTTTGTGCGGCGTTGTCCACCATGTACCACACGCCCGCCCCCCCCAGCACGTTCGCTATCTCATGCGGGTCCGAGACCGTTGCCACCGTCCCATGCGGCGTGGCCAGGCGGGCAAATTCCGTCGGTACCAGCATCGAACTTTCAATATGCACATGCGCATCCACAAAACCCGGAATCAAATACGTGTCCCGCGGAGAATCGGCATAGACGATTTCGGCGATCCGCCCATGAGCGACACGCACGGTGCCGGGACGAATTTCTCCCCGAACCACATCCACGATATTGGCCGAAATTTCCGGGGCTGCGGTCATGCAAAAAGTCCTTAAAATCAGGAAACGAAGGGTGAGAAGCGAGCGTGTTGCGCGATGTTTGCAAAATTTCAGGGCAACCGCGATTGGCCTAATTCTCCCGCTTTTAGGCGATGACAGCAAGGATAGCGAGGATTTGAGGCTGAATACCCAATTCAAAATATGTTAAAATGGATAAAATGTGATGCATGCGCAGATTGTGACAACGGGCTAAATTTATCCATCATTTTCAAGTTTTCATGCTATGGAATGGGTATTCTCGCTAGTAAACTTGTTAGCAAAAATACTTAAAAATCCGTAACACATTATTATTTAATAACTTAGAGGATTAGAACGTCTATTTTACCCAAGCTGCAAATCTTACCTAAACGCTTGATTTTCAATAACTTGCAAGTATGTTTGTAGGTGGATCGTCACTGGTCCGGGAGGACCAAGTCTTCTCCTTAATAATACGGAGCATTGATCGTATGTTGCGAAATCTGGCTTACAAGTTGGGCGTGGTGGCAGCTATTGTGATGGCCCTGGTTGGTGCGGCGGTTCCTGCGGAAGCGGGCTGGCATCACCGACATGGTGGCTGGGGTAGTTCTGGCGGTTGGGGCGGCAGCTCCGGCGGCTGGGGCAGCTCGGGTGGTTGGGGTGGCAGCTCCGGCGGCTGGGGTAGCTCAGGTGGTTGGGGTGGCAGCTCCGGCGGCTGGGGTAGCTCTGGCGGTTGGGGTGGCTCTCATGGTTGGCACAAGCATCATCGTCGGTATGCGGTCAGCTATGGCAGTTGGGGCGGTAGCTCTGGCGGCTGGGGTGGTAGCTCTGGCGGTTTTTATTATGGCTCTAGTGGCGGCGGTAGCTCTGGCTACTCCACCTACTATGCACCGACCTATGGCGGGTCTTCGGGCGGAACGATTTACTCTGGATCGGTAGGCGGCACCATTTACCAAGGCGCCTCGCCGATCATCCAGCTTCCTTCCACCACGACTCCCGCGACTCCTGGCACGGAAGGGGCCACGCCCATGACCGCGCCAGATGGCAGCGGCACAAACGCCCCCGTGACCGACCCGGCATCGGCTCGGATCAATCTGTCGGTTCCCGCGATGGCCAAAGTGTTTGTCAATGGCCATGCGACCAAAAGCACCGGTCCGAATCGGCAATTTGTCTCGCGTGGATTGCAAGCGGGCATGAACTATAACTATGAAATTCGCGTGGAACTGGATGGCCAAACCATTCATACCGAAACCGTCACGCTGACGGGTGGACAGTCGCTGGCAGTGGCGGCTACCGGTAATAGTGGCACGCCTGTGGCGGTAAAACCGGCGGACGCTCTCAAGACGACGGTGATCATCAAGGTTCCCGAAAACGCCAAGGTGACACTAGCCGGACTGCCGACCGCCCAGACCGGCACCACGCGTGAATTTACCACCGATAAGCTGTCGGCTGGCGAAGCCTGGGAAAACTACACCATTTCGGTCACCGCCGAAGTGGACGGAGCGGTAAAAACCGCCGAGAAAACGATCACGGTGTATGCGGGTGACGTGCGGACCGTGGAATTTGACCTGAATGTCGTGACGGACAATATCACCCGGACGGCGTCGAAGTAGTTTACTGCTAGTTGCAGGAATTTAGGGCAAATTCCTGTACAAGCGGGATGTCATCTGTTTGAATCCCCCCAACCCCGCGCGAGGCATCTCGCGCGGGGTTTTTTAATGTACAGCCCGACGCGTGAGCAAGGGAACGTGGCTGAGTCCCTGGCTGACGCTGCGGGCTGAGTAGCAGGCAAAAACTCTACCGATTGTGCCGATTGTGACACCCAGGCTGGAAATCGGTGGCGAATTGCTTCTTATGCCCCGCGATGGTCGATACCATGGCTATGCCCGCCACCGGATCAAAACTGTCGAAGGCGCAACCCCATCGCGTCTCAAATCCGCCGCATCAGGTCCGTGCGGGGGAGTGGTCGGTCTGGACGCGGCGGGTTGTGTCGGTGCTGTTAGTCTGGCATTTGTCGGCGCAGGTGTTGGCAACTTGGACCGGGGCGGAACCGGTTAGTACCCTAGGCCGGCTGCTCTCCGATCCGTTTCGGCCATATATCACCGCGGCTAGTTTGGACCAAGGGTATCGCTTTTTTGCGCCTGATCCCGGCCCCAGCCATATCTTGCGGTTTCAGGTGTTGGATAAAAACCAACAACCGTTGCCGCTGCCCGAGTGGTTTGCCACGGATGAGACCCGTTTGACGGGGCAGTTGCCCCCCCCCGGGTTGCGGGTGACAGTTTTCGGTGGTCGCCCAAGACTTTTGTACCATCGCTATTTCATGCTGACCGAACAAGTCCTGCGGTTGTTTCCCCAGCCCGGTTTGCCTCCCGCGACTAGCTCCGCGCAATTGCAGCACTTTCGTATTGTGATGAATAGCTTTGCCCAGGAGTTGCTGCGACAACATGGGGGAGAAACCGCGCGGCTGACTTATCTGCGGCATCATTTATTACAGCCGGATGTGGCAATGCAAGAACTGGCCGCCAATCCCGGCGGCGGGCTGGAATTGCTTTCTCACCCGGAATCTTATCAAGAGCTGTGGAGCGGTCAGTTTACCAAGGGCCAAACGCTGGAGTTGCCCGTTTGGCCGGCGGATGCCACGCCCAGTGAGCCGCGGGAAGAGGAAATCCAGCCTGCGACAGCGACCAGGGCAGGGGAGGGGAGGGGGGCATGAGCCGCTTGTTCGCCTACGTTCGCGAATGTTACACGACGGCCACGGATAGCTGGAACGAATTTTGGTTTGCCCCCGCGCGGCCGCTGCCGCTAGCGTGGATACGGATCTTGACCGCGATCTCGCTACTCTATGCGCATGCGGTTTGGACCGTGGATTGGCGGGGATTTTTTGGCTCGCCGGGATGGTTGTCCCCGCAAGCGCGGCAGGTGATTCTGGGTCCGCAAATCGCACCCTATTATTGGAGCCATTTTGATTGGATCGACAGTCCCGCCGCGCTGTGGTTGATTCATCTTGCTGGCTTCGTGGTCTTGATCGGATTGTTGATCGGTTATCAAACCCGCGCGTGCGCGGTGCTCGCCTGGCTATTGCAGGTTTCTTATGCGCATCGCAATCCCTTGGCCAACTTTGGCCTGGACGCGGTGCATGGCATGTTGGCCATGTATCTCATGGTGGGCCCCAGCGGCGCGGCTTGGTCCGTCGATGAGTGGATGCGGCAAAGAAGCAAAGATAAGCGCGGAAACTTCGACCACGGCAACAAACAATCAACACCGCCGCCGCGAAAAGTTGGTTGGTGGCAATCCGTGCGCGGCCTCGAGGCACCCCCCAGTAGCGGCGCGCGGCTGGCCACGCGGCTGATCCAATGCCACATGTGTCTGATCTATTTATTCTCCGCCTTGGGAAAAATTCAGGGTCAAACCTGGTGGCAGGGGACGGCCATTTGGGGGGCGGTCGGCAACCTGGAATATCAAGCCTGGGATGCGACCTGGCTGGCTAATTACCCGCTCTTGGGAAATTTTGTGACGCACCTGACCGTGGTTTGGGAATTGGCCTACTGTGTCCTGATTTGGCCCCGTTTATGGCGGCCAGTGATGCTATTCTTGGCGGTGGGCCTGCATGTGGGCATTGGCCTCTGGCTGGGGATGCTGACCTTTGGGCTGGCGATGCTGATCGGCAATCTGGCGTTTGTGTTGCCAGAGTGGTGGGAGCCAGAGAATGAACCAATTTCCCCCACGTCCCCTCTATAATTGCCCCCCCGGGGAACCTATACTAAAGCCTACAATTTGCGGGCTTTTAGGAAGCAATAGCAGCAGGGCAGGGGGGTGGCCCGGTACAAGCAAAAAATACTTTTAATTTTTTCCGGAGTTTTTCTACCGTGATCCAGACTTTGGCCGTGGTGGGCGCGACAGGCGCCGTGGGCGGAATCATTTTGCAACTTTTGGAACAGCGCAAATTTCCCGCCCAGCGCTTTAAGCTGTTGGCCTCGGGCCGTTCCGCTGGCAAAACGATCAAGTTTTTAGGCCAGGACCACGTGATTGAAGAACTCCGCCCGGAGGCCTTTTCCGGCGTCCAAGTGGCGATTGGCAGCACGCCTGATGAGGTGGCACGCGATTTTTGCCCCTGGGCGGTGGAACGGGACTGCATTGTGGTGGACGAAAGCGGCTATTGGCGCATGGATACGACGGTGCCGCTGGTCATCCCGGAGGTGAATCCCCGGGCCATCCACCAGCACCGGGGGATCATCAGTAGTCCCAATTGCTCCACCACGCAACTGGTGATGGCGCTCAAGCCGTTGCATGACGCCGCCCGCGTGCAGCGCGTGGTGGTCAGCACCTATCAAGCGACCAGCGGCGCGGGGGTGGCGGGGCAGCGCGACCTGACCACCGGCACGCACATGTTTTTGCATGGCCAGCCGCACCAGTATGAGACCTTTTCCCACCCGATCGCCTTTAACCTGATTCCCCAGATTGGCTCCCACAAGGAAGCGGGCTACACCAGCGAAGAAATGAAAATGGTGTATGAAACGCGCAAGATCCTAGGGGATGAAACGATCCAGGTCTGTCCCACGGCGGTGCGCGTGCCGGTCAGCAACTGCCATAGCGAAAGCATTTTGGTCGAGACCGAGAAGAAGCTTACCGTGGCGGAGGCAACGGAGTTATTTCGCTCGTTTCCGGGGATTGTGGTGGTGGACGACCTGCCAAATAAGGAATACCCCATGCCGCTCAACTGTGATGGCCGGGATGAGGTCTTTATTGGCCGGATACGCGAAGATCTCTCGAGTCCGCGGGGATTGGCGTTTTGGTGTGTCAGCGACAATCTCCGCAAAGGGGCCGCCACCAACGCCGTGCAAATCGCTGAGCTTTTAGCCAAGCAAATCTGATCATATTGCCATAGTTGTAGTTTACGAATCAACGAACTCAGGCTTTCCATGAAACCTTCCGAACCGCTGGCCATGGCACATGGGATGAATCCAGCGGAGCAGGGGGGGGAAGCCGCCGCTTCCGCCGGATTTGACGCTGCTCCCTCGTCCACGCTGCGCGGCATCAAGCTGACCGTGGCCTACGATGGCTCGAATTACCTGGGCTGGCAGTCGCAATGCAATGGGCGGACGATCCAGGAAGTCCTGGAAAAAGTGGGCCGCCAAATCGCCGGTGAAAAAGTCAACATGCACGCCAGTGGCCGGACCGATGCCGGAGTGCATGCCCTGGGACAGGTGATTAGCTTTCGCACGCACGCCCGCCACACGCCAGAAGTTTGGCTGCGGGCGTTTAATGGTTTTTTGCCCACCGATATTGGCGTCATCCGCGTGGAAGAAACCAGCCCCGTGTTTCACGCCCGCGTGCATGCGGTTGGCAAATGTTACCGCTATTTGCTGCATGATGGCCCGCGGCCCGAGGCACTGGCGCAGCGGGCATTGTGGCAATACTCTCGGCCGCTGGATTTAGCGCGTATGCAAGAGGCCGCCAGCCTTTTACAGGGGACGCACGATTTTTACAGCTTTCAGTCGGGGGGTTCGCGGCGGCGCACCACCATCCGCACCGTGCGGGACATTCGGTTGTGGCGGCCATTTGATCCGGCGGCGGCCGCTGAATCCGCTACGGCGCAATCACCCACCAGGTTTTTGTCTTATCCAGCCGAAGCGCGGCCCTATCCCCTGTTGCTTCATCCCGCGGGGTTGATCGTGCTCGAGATCACCGCGGACGGTTTTTTGTATAATATGGTCCGTACCATCCTGGGAACGCTGGTGCAGGTGGGAACAGGCCGCCGAGCGATCGACTGGCCCGCGCAGGTCCTCGCCGCGCGGGACCGCCGTCAGGCTGGCCAAACCGCGCCCGCCCAGGGGCTGTATCTGGTCTCGGTCGATTATGGGGACGGGCATCCCTAGCACATCTGAGGCTAATAACTGTTTTTTTCCAAATCTTGATAACCCCAATAATGACTAGCTAAAGGCCTGGTTAGCATTTTTCGATTGTTCAAACGGCGTCGGCCAACTATCCTAAAGTATGGGGTGGTCACGTTGTCGCGGGTAGCCGCCGGGGCCAGCTTTTTTTATTTGCCATTCATTCACCCCGCGAGATAACGATTAACGCGGCTGTCTTTCGGTCGCTTTGCGGATTTATGCCATTTCAGCCCAGCTCTCAAGCTTATTTGGGTTCGCACCGCTTGCTTAACGCCATCGGCAGCGGGCGGCACTGCGCGGTCTGGGACGCGATGGTTGACGCCAAGGGGGAACGGCGCGCGATTAAAATTCTTTTAAAGCTTGAGCGGGAACAAATTCAGCTCATGCGGCACGAATTTGCCGTGGCGCAGGGGCTGGATCATCCCAATGTTATCCATATCTACGAGTTTAACATCCATCAGGAAACGCCGTATCTGGCGATGGAATATTTTCCCTCGATCAATCTCAAACAGTATTTGCTGCAGTACAAAGTAGAAAAGCTGCAACCACAGTTAAATTCCATTTTGGTCCAAGCCGCGCTCGGTTTGGGCTATTTTCATGACCGGGGTTGGGTCCACCGCGATATCAAGCCGGATAATTACCTGATTAGCGAGGATATCCGTATCAAGCTGATTGATTTTGCCCTGGCTGAAAAAAAGAAATCGTTTTTTAGCGGTTTGTTGGGAGGGCGGGGGAGGGCGATCCAAGGAACCCGCAGCTATATGTCTCCCGAGCAAATCCGCGGCGAAGGCCTGGACCAGCGCAGCGATATTTACAGTTATGCCTGCACCGCTTATGAACTGGTCACCGGTCGCCTGCCCTTTACCGGCTCTAACACCAATGAACTGCTCAATAAGCACTTAAAAAGCACCCCGCCGCCACTGGAAATGCACAATAAACTAGTCACCCCCGGCTTTTCGGCGCTGATGAAAAAAATGCTGTCGAAAAAACCTTCCGATCGCCCGGCCAATCTCAGTGAGGTGGCCGCCGAAATCAAGGCCCACGGTGTGGTGAAGGGGGGGGAAGTAAATTTCTAGTGCGTATTCTCGATAAAGATAGCGCGGCTAACATTTTGTATATGCTCATGGAATTGATGCTTTATCACGGCCTGACTCAACCGCGTTGCGGTAAGATGTGTACCGCAACGCGGATCTGGATCATAGCCCAGCGGTTGGAGCGCAGCGAACAACCCTGGGTGTGTTAGCAAAATCAATGACACCGTACTCCAACGGAGTTCCGTAAACTTTTGGCAATTTAGGAAAAAGCCGTTCTAGGATTACTTGCGATTGATTAACACACTCTTATTTTGGACTGATTTGCCGCAAAATTGCCCCGTATTTTATGAGTTTTGTTAATTTCTGGCAGAAGTGGTGATAATCGGGATTTTTGCGATTGCCGCAATGAGGTAAACTGGGAAAAAGTTTAGCCGCCCCGCACCCCGGCGGCGCATCTTTCCTAGACTGCCTATTTTGTGATTCTTATGCCAGCCGCACTTCATCAACTCGCTTTTGAAAAACCGATTTATGAACTCGAAGCGCAGATCGCTGCGCTCGATAGCCAGCCGGACAAAAGTCCCGAATTGATCGAAAGCATCCGACAATTACGGCGTGAATTGGCCGAACGCAAGCGCAAAATCTTTGGCGATTTAAATCCCTGGCAAACGGTCGAGGTCGCCCGGCATCCCGACCGGCCGATGACCACCGACTACTTAAATCTGGTGTTCAGCGAGTTTGTCGAGCTGCACGGGGACAAATCGTTTGGCGATGATCGGGCGATTCGGGCCGGCTTTGCCAAGCTCGACCAGTACAAAGTCGTGGTCATCGGCCATCAAAAAGGCAAAACCCTGGCCGAACGGCAGGCGTGCCACTTTGGCTGTGCCCATCCCGAAGGCTATCGCAAGGCTATGAGCAAAATGGAACTGGCCGCCAAATACAAGCTGCCGCTCGTCTGCTTTATTGATACCCCGGGAGCCTATCCCGGCGTGGGGGCCGAGGAACGGGGCCAAGCCCAGGTCATTGCCGAAAGCATGTTTCTGATGTCGCGGCTGCGCACGCCGATCATCGTGATTGTCATTGGCGAGGGAGGCTCCGGCGGGGCCTTGGGCATCGGCGTGGGGGACAAGGTCGCGGTATTGCAGCATGCCTATTATTCGGTGATTAGCCCGGAGGGGTGCGCGGGGATCTTGTGGAAAAGCCACACATTTAAGGAGCAGGCCGCCGCCGCGTTAAAGCTGACCAGCCAGGATTTGCTGCGTCTGGGAGTGATTGATGATGTGATCGAGGAACCACTGGGGGGCGCGCACCGCGATCATCCACAAATGGCTGCCCGTATGAAGCAATACTTGCTGCGCAGCCTCAAAGAGTTAAATGCGCAGCCGCTCGATCAATTGTTGGCCGGTCGCTATGAGAAATTTCGCCGAATGGGGCAGTTTCTAGAGGGAAATCCGCTGGAACAGGCGGAGCTGAACGGCGCCAGCCATCACATGAGCGTGGCGGAAGGTTAATTTACGCCGCTGGCGGGGATTATTTCGCGGTTTCCGGACCTGATCGAAGGGGGCGTCGATGGGGCTGTTTTTACGCACCTACGGATTGGCATTTTTGGCCGTGATCATCGCCGCCAGCGCGATTACGCGCTATATCATGCTGGCCGAATGGCTGGGCCTGGTCTGGCTCCCCATCTGCGCCATCTTAGGTCTGGTGATGTTTGTCTGGAGCGAAGAGTTCGCGGATATTTACCGGCAGGCTTCCACGGGAGCGTGGATTGATTTGCTGGCGGTCATTTCGCTGGACTATGATCTGGTCAAAATTGTGGGGGGCGGGCTGCTATTGTGGTGCGCGTACCAGACCTGGATGTTGTGATTGGCTGCCCACCTGTGCCGGCGCGGGAAGTGGCGGGTGGAACTCCCTGGCTGACGCGGAATTCCCTTGCTGACGCTGCGGGCTGATGTGTCAGTGGTGATGTTCAAATAGCACTGTTCAAATAGTGATGTTCAACATCAGAGCAGGGACCGAATCAAAGCCGGCATTTACCCCCCCCGACCCCAGCATGCAACGTCCGATAATCTCTCTTATGTTCGGTTCGGGATGTCGTTTTTGGCCGAAATAACGGTTCTTTGGCGTATGGGGGCCGTTCTGCCGCTCTCCCCCAGGAGTGCTTCTGGCGATATGAACTCTAATGGAGGCAATCGACCTCCGCTGCTTCAATTCCGACGATGCCGACGTCGGCTTTGCGAACTCACCACTGCTCCATTACTCCACTCTCCCTTACTCCAGTTCATGGCAGCCGCGAACTAAACCCCGGTGACTCGTTTGCGGACGTCGGCACGACTCGTGGATCTGGCAGGGGGGCTAACCGGGGGTCGCTGGAAAACGGCGGCCTGGTCTCCCCGGCTGGAAGCAACGAGGGGAACGACCCGGTGGGTGTCTGTGGGGGCCAACTGCCATTACTGGGGAGCGGTTGCAGCGGTGAACCCCCGCCACCCCCCCCTGCTCCGTTGGATCGGCCTGCGCCGCCGGCCGGATTCGGCCAGATCGGTTGAGTCGGTTGACCGGGTGTTGCGGGCTGCGTCGCGGGGTTATTTGGCTGCGAGGATGAGGTTCCGCCATTCCAGAGCGAATTTGGCCAGCCATAAGGGTCGAATTGCGGCCAGCGAGTGTCGATCGTCGGCGGTTGCGGCGGCGTGGAAAGGGAATTCAGGGGCTGATTCGACGGCGTGGAGGGGACGGAATTTGGTTGGCTGGAGGTGGCCACCCGCTGGCGCAACGCCTCGTCCAGGGGACCCAGGTACGGGGCCAACATTTGCTGAAGTTCGGGGGGGAGCACGCTTTCGGCCTGGGCCAAGAGGCTGCCAATCGCCCGACCGGAACGCGTCCCCAGGACATACGGGCGATACTCGGGCAAGAGCGTCACCACAAAAAAAGTGACTGCCACGCAGATAAACACCCCTTTGGCCGCGCCGACCAGCGCCCCCAACTGGCGATCAAAATCGCGCAGTTTAATTTGCTGGATGGTTTCGCGGACAACGCGAAAGCCCAACCAGATCGCGGCGCCGGTGATAACATACAGGGCCAGCATGGCCAAAAAGCGATTGGCCGGGGCGGAATCGCCAAACCAGCCGGTCCCGGCCAGCGGTTCGCTAAACCGTAACGAGACAAAGTAGCTGACCGTCAACGACGCGACCGCCGCCACTTGCCAGGCTAGCCCTTTCCAGTAGCCATACATGGCGGTAAAGGCCAAAATCCCCAGCATGAACAAGTCGTAAAATTCCATGGTGACACCGCAACTGGTCTATCCCGTGGGAAACACGATCCTTAGCATAAAATAAAGGGCCAGTATAAGCAGTGGCGAAAATCTCACCGAGAGCAGTTTACGGGGCAGGGGTGCTAGCAAGAAATCCTGGTGTCTTTAAACGAGAACGATGAATAAACCGCACGCTAGCATTGAAGGTTGTCTTTTCGGCACTGCCGTCGGCGATGCGTTGGGACTGCCTTACGAAGGTTTATCCTCCGCCAGAGCAATTAAACTATTGGGCTTACCGACACATTATCGGTTTTGTTTTGGTAAAGGAATGATATCCGATGACACCGAACATACGGTCATGATGGCGACTTCCATGCTTGCCACTTGGGATAAGCTTAAAGAGGCTGGAACAGACGAACTTTTAGAATACTTTGCCACATGTTTAAAAGCTTGGATTTTAGGGGTGCCCACAGGAGTGGGGTTGGCGACCTTGCGAGCGTGCTTGAAACTATTAGTCGGAGTAAATCCCCAGCGAAGCGGGGTTTTTTCCGCGGGAAACGGTCCCGCCATGCGAGCCGCGATTATTGGGGCATGTTGCGAGAATTACAAGCAAATTCAAGCAATTGTCAAATCCTCCACGTCCATTACGCACACTGATCCTAAAGCGGAATATGGCGCGCTTGCGATTGCTTTTGCGGCATGGCATGCTAAAACTCACAACAATATTTCCTTTGATGACTATTTACGGCATTTGGTCCAGTATTTACCCGATGATCCCGTCGCAAAGCAGTTGATTTCTCTTTTACAGCAAGCGCGAAGTTCACAACTTCAGAATCAATCCACGAGTGAATTTGCGACTGCGTTGGGCTGTCAACACGGTGTTTCTGGATATGTATTTCACACAGTTCCCGTGGCCATTCACGCTTGGATCTGTTATCCCGGGGATTATCGCTCTGCCGTGACAGCCGTCATCCGTTGTGGGGGTGACACCGATACCACAGCCGCAATTGTGGGAGGAATTGTGGGGAGCGCTTGTGGTAAGGCTGGAATACCCGCTGAATGGTTATTGCATCTATCGGATTGGCCAATCACACACTCTTGGATGAATGATTTAGCACAACAATTAGCGGCTAAAGTCCAGGGACAGAAGGCTATGTCAGTCAGGATGCCTATGATTTGGTGTTTTTACCCTCGCAACTTTCTGTTTTTATGTATTGTCCTTATGCACGGTTTTCGTCGACTATTTCCTCCCTACTAACCCTTTCTGATTAGATTGGTTTAATTATACCCTTAAATTTATCGGCATTTTTCAGCTTCCCCCGCCCCCCTTGCTAGCAAAAATCGCTGTAGCCGAATTCTCTCAGATCGACTAAATTCACCCAATGACCTGGGTCGCGGGGCTTGCCCCGCTTGCCAGCGACTGCTGTGGTACAGGCTTTCGATTGCCAACCCACGTCTCGATCAAACACCGGATTGCGACTGAATGTTTGTAAAGGAAAGAGATGAATCGGGCCTTTGGCCCTGACAATTTACTGGACTTAACACCTAGGGCGACGCTGCGCTTGCCCTAGGCTGATATAGGTCGGGCCTTTGGCCCGCAAAGATTGAAACGCCGTTGTACCAGACAAACAATAACGATTGGTCACCCAACAATACCCCCCTGCCCTGTTAAACACTACTGGCCAAAGGCGTGTGGGCGGGTTTAAGAAAAGATTCCCACGATTGGGAATCGCATGATTGGCCAGATTTGTGCAGGGAGGCACCCTCAATGTCGCAATCCGCTGTCGAATTTATGCAGTTGTCCGAGCTGCGGTTGGATCAACCGTGCGGCGGACTGGTGGAAGTTCCCGACCTGTTGCGGGAAACCCTGCTCGACGCCCCGTATCGCGCGGCCAGCCGCGCGTTCGACCTGGCCCTGGAACAAGAGGTCGATTTTGTCCTGTTGTCCGGCCACACCGCCGATTTGCAACGGGCCGGGCCCCGCGCCGCGATCTTTCTCGAACAGCAATTCACCCGCTTGGCCGAAAAGCAAATCCCCGTCTATTGGGCGGCCGGGCCAAAGGATCCCGCTTGGGAGGAAACGCTGGATGGCCAATGGCCGCGCAACGTGCGGATCTTTCCCCGCAACCATGCCGAAATTTTTAACTTTGAACGTTACGGCGTCCCCTTGATCCGTCTAGTCGGACGGTCCGGCGAAGCCAGCGCGTGGCATTTGAACGACCATGTCATTACTGAATCGCCCCTCTTTACCATCGGCCTGGGCCTGGTCCCTCCCGCGCAGCCCGATGGCAAGCGGTGGGATGTCGATTATTGGTGTTTGCATGGGCAGGCCTCCGCCACTCCGGCGGAACGGCAGCATCTACCCCAGGTGGAACATGTCTGGTTCCACGCGGCGGGCAGCCCCCAGGGGCGTTCGTTTGCCGAGTTACACACCCACGGCTGCACATTAGTCAGCGTGGGGGAGGATCGCAAGGTAAAAATGCGAACCTGCGCCACGGACGCAGTCCGGTACTTCGACGAGGTGGTCACCTGCGGCCCGCGAATGGACCACAAGGCGTGCGAAGCGGCCGTTTTGCGGCGGGGAGCGGCCCTGCGGGAGCAGCATCCCACCGTGACCAGCATCGTGCGCTGGACGATCACCGGCGAGGCCGAACAGCTTCCTCCGGCCTGGCCCGACGAATGGAGCGTGGAATTACTCGCGCAGTTGCGTCGGGACTTGGCTGGCGGTTCGCATCCCTTGTGGAGCAGTGGACTGCGGGTATTTTCCGCGGAAATTCCCGCGGAATTACTGGCTCAACGGACGCTGCTTGGGGACTATTTGCGTTCGCTGGGTGAGTATGAACAGATGGTGCGGGACCAGCGGAGCGCGGCGGATTGGCCGGGCCTGGGAACGGCGGTCGCCGCGCCGGTGGCGGAGTATTTGAACTGGCATGATCCAGCCGTGCGGCGGCAATCCCTGGCCGAGGCGGCATGGTGGGGCATTCGCTTATTAGGCACCGAGGAGGTGGCGGGATGAATATCAACTCCCTGGAAATTCATGGATTCGGCATTTGGAAAAACTTGCACGCCGAGCGGTTATCCCCCGGCTTGACGGTGTTTTATGGCCCGAATGAAGCGGGCAAAAGCACGATCATGCAGTTTTTGCGCGGAATGTTGTATGGCTTTACGCCTGGTCGGCGGGCCAAGTATCTGCCTCCCGTCCAGGGGGGTCGCGCCGGTGGTGAATTGTCGCTCTTGCATGACCGTGTCAACTGGACATTGCGCCGTTGGGACGAACAGCAGTCTGGTCTGGGAGAGCTCTCCCTGATCGGCGCCGACCAGCGCACTTACGGCGAGGATGCGCTCTTTGGCCTGTTGGGCGAAGTCGAC
The DNA here is from genome assembly GCA_033762255.1 of Pirellulales bacterium. Taxonomy (NCBI): domain Bacteria; kingdom Pseudomonadati; phylum Planctomycetota; class Planctomycetia; order Pirellulales; species Pirellulales bacterium. The sequence continues at coordinate 93,127 of JANRLT010000041.1, forward strand.
GAAAACACCTACAACAATGTTTACGCGCTGAGCTTGCAGGAATTGCAGGAACTGGCCACGCTGCAAGAAACCGACGCCGGGCGGCTCTTGTATGAAATTTCCGCCGGGCTAGAACGGGTGTCGCTGGGGGATGTGCTGCGCGAATTGCAAACATCCCGCGCGCGGCTGCTCAATGACGGCGAGCGTCCCGCGCAACTCACCGAGTTGCTTAGTCAGCGGGACCGCTTGCGGAGCGAAATGGACCAACTGGCGGGGGAATGGCGCAATCGCCGCCGTTTACAGGATGAGCGGACCGAGTTGGAAAAAAACATCAGCGCCGCCCAGCAGGAGCAAAAGATTCTGCAGGACGAATTGCGCGTGGCGGAAACGGCGTATTCGCTGCGGGACCTGTGGTCGGCCCGGGCCAAGCTGAACGAGCAATTATTGAATCTGGGGGCGATCGAAAACATTCCCAGCGACGCGGTCGAGCGCATGGATCAGGCCCGCGCGACATTGCGGCGGGCGGCCCAACGGCGTCAAAAGCTGCAAAAACGCCAGGCGCAGCTGCGCCAGCGGTACGCCGGTTATGCGCTGAACCAAAATTTGTGGAAGCAAGCTCCGCGAATCCTGGCCCTGGCCGAGCACGAGCCTTGGCTGGCAGCCTTGGATCAACAGGCCCGGGACGCCAAACAGCAGTCGGCCCAATTAGAGAAAAAACTCTCCGCCTTAAAACACCAGCTCAATGTGGCGAATGAGCTGACCCCCGTCGCGCAAGAAACCCAGGTCCGCAAGTTGTCGGGCGTGCTGGCCGTGGCCAAGTCTTTGCGTCAGTCGGCGCTGCGGCTGAAGGATGTGCGGCAGTCGGTCCTCAATACCAGCGGCACGCGCGATGACACCCAACTGGAGATTGACGAACTGCTGGCCGCCCGCGGCGAAAGCAGCCTCACCGCCGCCCTGGAAAAAACCGGCCAACTGGCCGCGCTCTACCGTCGCCGGCTGCACCTGGATGAACGCCTGGCCCAAATGGAACGCAACCGGGCCGACCTGGAATTTGACCTGCGCGAATACGACGAACTGCAGATGATTCCCACTTGGGCCAGCGTGGGCCTGGGGGCGGTCTTTGCCTTTGGGGCGCTGATGATCATGGGGGGGTTGTTTTTAACCGCCAGTTACACCGGTGACCGCAACTTTTTAATGATATTGATTGGGGCCGCGGCCACGTTGGTCTCGATGCTGTTCAAATCGCAGCTTGAGCATGCCTCCGCCCGCAAGGCCGACGCCTGTCAAAAACAACTTGGCCTGGTGCGGAGGCAAATCGAACAGGCCACAGCCGAGATCGCCGAACTGGACGGGCAAATCCCCGAGGGGACCGGCCCTCTGGCGGCGCGATTGGAATCCGCCGAATATGAACTGGCCCGCCTGGAGGAACTGGTGCCGCTGGAATCGCGCCGGGTCAGTTCCCATCAAGAGTCCATCAACATCCGCGAACGGCTCAAACAAGCCCGCTTGGGCTACCATAAAGCCCGCAAACGCTGGGTGGCGGCGCTGGTGGCGGCTAAACTGCCCGAAACGTGGTCCCCCCGCCAAGTGCGCGAACTGGCCCGCCAATACCAGGACTTGGGCCACATCCACAAGCAATGGGAACACACCCAAGCGGACCAGGATCGCCGCCTGCGCGAAGCGACCGCGCTGCAGACGCGGGTGGAACAACTGTTCGTGGAGACGGGGCTAGTCCCCGAGCAACAGTCCTTGCTGGACAACATCCGCCAATTGCGGCGCGAGCTTAACGCGCACGAAACCCAATCCGCTGAGCGGAAAAATTTGCGGCAGCAGCTATTAAAAAACCGTTCTCGGTTAAAGAGTCTGGCCCGGGTGATTCATAAAAATGAACTGCAACGGGATCAGCTTTTACGGGCGGTGCACGCCACGGATGAGCGGGATTTTCGCGAGCGGGTGGAAAAATACCTGCAACTGGCCGATTTGACCAAGCGCCGGGACAATTACGCGCGGGAAATCCACGCCGCGATCCAGGGTTTTTGTGGCGAGGACGACTTGCTGCGGTGGTTCAAGTCCGGCTCGCGCGATTCGCTGGAAGTCCGACTGCCGGAACTGCGGCAACGGTTGGATACCCTGCAGGAACGCTTGCGGCAATTATTTGAACGCCGCGGCGCGCTGGCCCAACAGTTAAAATCATTGGCCGAGGACCGCCGCCACGCCAGCAAGCAACTGGAACTGAACATTGTCGAGGAAAAAATACGCGAGGGGGTCGCCCGCTGGCGGGCCTTGACCGTGACGCAAACGGTGCTGGATAACCTCAAGGCCGAATACGAACGCGAACGCCAGCCGGAAACCCTGCGCGAAGCCTCGCGCTATTTGCGGCGGCTGACGCTGGGCCAGTATGAACGCGTCTGGACGCCAATCGGCGAGCAACGGCTGTGCGTGGATGACCAGGCGGGGCAAACCATTCCGGTCGAAAACCTGAGCCGCGGCACGCGGGAGCAACTCTTTTTAGCGCTGCGGTTGGCGTTGACGGCGGGCTTTTCCAAGCAAGGCCGCAACCTGCCGCTGGTCCTGGATGACGTGCTGGTGAACTTTGACGATGTGCGGGCACCCGCCGCCGCCGAAGTTTTACGTGATTTTGCCGCGGAAGGTCACCAGATTTTGCTCTTTACCTGCCACGAGCATATTGGCCGGATATTTAAGTTACTGGATGTTGATGTCCGCCGCCTCCCCACGCACGAGCAGCCGGATATTTGGCCGGAATTTGTCCTGGCCGACCCGGAGACCAAAATTGTAGAGGTCATTCGCGAGGTCCCGAAAATTATCGAAGTTCCCCGTGCCGAACCGGTTGCCGTGGAAGTGGAAAACAGGGATTCGCAGCCCGAGCCCGAAGTTCCCGCCGAACCGTATCCCCCCGCCCAGCCAGAGCCGCGTCGCCGCCGCCGCCGCGCGCGGGGGGAAGAGCTTGCACCCGATGCACGATTCGTCGAGCCGGTGGATTTGCCCATCGTCCCGTTACCGATTGTCGAATTGCCGATCGTGGCCCAGCCCCCCGCGCCGCCGGTGGAGACAATACGCGCCGCCATCGATTTACCGCGCCATTTTCCCCAGCCTAAGCCGCAAAAGGCGTACATCCCCGAACCGGTGGTGATTTACCGGGAGGCGGTTCGCCCCGCTCCCGCGCTGCCGGCGCGGGAACTTCCCGCCACGCCCGAACGAACCCAGGTGCTGCAGGTATTTGAACAGGTCTTTGTGCCGCGGGTGAAACTGCCCGTGTCGGCGGCTAACGTTCCCCAGCCGCCAGTGTATTCCGTGAATTATGCCGAGCGACAACCGCGTCCTCCCCGGGTGGAGCTGGCGGGCGCGGCCTCCGCTCCCCTGCCCCGCCCCGCGGTCCGTCAGCCGCAAGTGGCCGCTGTGGAATCCCAATTACGCGTCGATCCCCCGCAAAGCCCCCGCGCGACCTGGGTGGCCAAGCGGGTGAACTGGAACGCGGAAGAATTTGAAGGGGAATTGGACGATCAAGTGCGCCGCGAACGGGCCTTGCGCCAAGCCCTGGAACGGACTGACGTTACCGCCCGGGAAGCCCAGCCCGCCACGATGAATAGCAATGCCGACACGCTGCCAGGTTGGCAACTGGTCAGTAACGGCACAATGGAAAAAATCGCCGTGGAACGCGTTTCTTAGCATGCATAAAGCAAAATGCCCGGGCGGATAAGATCCGCCTGGGCATTATTTAGACATGACCAGTCTAGCTTGCCTTTAGGCTTGGGTTATAACCTTCTCCCTTAGAAGGCTCGATTTTGTAAAATTCCCTGGACGTAGCTGGACGTGGCGGTCATCAGGTCGATCAGCACAACGCTGTTAGTTTCTAACAGGTTGCCGCTGGTGCTAATCGTCAGACCGACCGGGGGAGCGGCGGGAAAATCCGGAATCTGAGGCATGATTTGGCCATTTCCCTGGGCGGCCATGGCTTCGCGCATCAGCGAGGTGATCAGGTTGACGTAACCACCCAGGCTAAGCAAAAACACGCCGTGTCGTTTGGCTGGGAGCAGTTTGAGCGTGGCTTCCACGTCGGATTCAGCCGCCAGGGGGTTGGGTGTTTTGCCGTAATCCTTAATAAAGTCCCTTAACAGGGCTTCGTTATAGCTCAGCACGATGGTTTGGTCGTCGATAGCCAACATGGTGATGGTAATGGAGTCATTTCCCCCCAGCAGCCAGCGGCGCAGCATTTCGTTGATTTTTTCGGCCTCGGGTCCGGCGGCGGCCTGGCCCGTGCTGGCCATGATGGCCTCGAGTGGCATATTCAAGGTCAAGGCGGGACGGTCGTTGATGGTCGTGCGTTTCGGCTCAAAGGCAAAAGGCTTGGGGGCCGACTTAAACAGCTCATTCATCGCGGCGTACATTTCCTCGTACGCCAGCAGCGATTTTGGCGCGTCCTTGGTAGCCAGGATCGCTAGCGTGCCGTCGTACAACCCCTCGCCGGGACCGGCCTGGCCCATGACAAAGGCTCCCCCGAGCATGTTTTCATTGGACTTTTTAGCCGCGTCCACCAGCGCCTGCAGCTTCGCGGGATCGACTTTGCCATCGGCGGGGACGGCGTTAAATATTTTGGGCAATAATTCGCCGGTTAATTGTGAATAATCGTTGACCGCCTCGGGAGAGGCGGACATTTCTCCCGCCACGACAAACGGCATGGCCGGCAGGTGCTTTAGCCCTTTGGCCATGGGTGCCGTGGGATGGCCTAAAAATTTGGCCACGGAGCCGGCTTCCTTAAAAAATGTCCGTGTATCCGTGAGCAGATTGGATTCCTCGTCAAGTTGGACGCCAATGATTGACAGTTGGGCTTCGTCCTTGAGCACAGTGAAAACCTTTTCATAGATATCAAAAACGCCGGTCGCCATCTGGGCGTTGGGCGCGTTGGCTAAGACGCCTTTGAGTTGTTGTAAGCCGGATATTATCCCTTCCATGGCTTTTTGGATGCCGGGTTGAAATCCGATGACCAGCACATCATATTTGCTCCCCCAGGCGGCCTGGCTGCGTAAACTTTCTTCGCTCGTGGAGCTATCCTTTAGAAAAGCCTCAAACGCGTCCTTGTAGTCGGGGCTGGTAATGACGGCATAATCGCCGCGCAGGGCGACCAGCGCGCTGCCAAAGGGAAAGGTCACTTTCTTGTGGCCGTCGGCGTCCTCGACTTCGCTATAGTTATCCAAAAAGTCCGCATACTTGCTGACCGGGATTAGGGCAATCGGCGCGGGAACCGGCTCGTTAGGGTATATACACAGGACAATTGCCCGCGACTCGTCCACGCCGTTATGGGCGCCGGTGGTCAGCTTGATCTGGGAGATGACATCCGGGGCGGGAATTTGCAATTCATTGGTCAGCTTGGAGATTTTCTCGTTTAATTCACCCGGGTTGCGAAAAACGATCGCCGCCCAGGATTTACCGGGGATGATGCTGCCCGGCGATTGATCAGCGGCCTGCGCGGGAAGTGCCGCGCACAGCGTGGAAACCAAACAAGCAAACCCCAGGCAAATCGCGGAAAACCAACGCGATTGGGGAACATAGCGGGTCAATGAACGAGTCATCATCGTTTCCTTAACAAAGTTAATTCGAAGGGTAAATGTAATCTATACAGATAATTGGCGGGAAACTTACTTTCCCGCCTTGCATCATACAGCAACCGGAACATTATCTCAAATTTGGCCTTGTAACCCTAATTGGTCAGGCTATCCTGCCATTCCTTAAAATCATTTCCATAAGTGACGGCGCTTTTGAGGAACTCTCCCGGCACGACAATCTGACATTCCACGGCGGTCGGGGCCACGCGATAGGTCAACCCCAGCGGCGGCGAGGAGGGGAATTCTGGCGGCGGAGTCAGTTTATTGGCGAGTTGCGGGATAAAATCAATAAACACTTCAAAAATCATCGATTGGTAGGAATTGATCATGGGAGAAATATTAACCAGCAAAATCGCGTTATGTTTGGCGGGGAGCATTTCGAGCGTGGGGAGGATCTCGGCATCCTGGCTGAGCGCGTTTTGCTGCTTTTCCATTCCCGCCATGACATCCTCTAAAAATGTCTGGTCATGTCCGTACAGCACGGTGTTTTCATCCCAAGTCACCCAAAAGGCGTCCACTTCCAAATCGACGCCATACATCCGCTCGAAAAATTTGCGTTGAACCTCCCGTTCGCGGGGGCGAAGCGGCAACGAGCGAAGGATTAAGTCAAAATCGATCTTCATTTGCGTGGCGGGCTTGTCCCGAATGGTCAGTTCCTCCAATTCGCCAAAGCGGCTTTCCCCCGCTAGTTCCTCGTCGATCTGGATTTGCAGGTGGTGCAGTTCATCATACAAGCGGCGAAATTCCGCCGCGTTCTGAACGTCATACGCATAAAGTGTGCGGGTGTAGACGTTATCATCGCTAGAGTCCAAGGCGCCTTGGTAAAGCGTGATGCTGCGAATGTTCTTCGCGATTTCACTTTGGACCTTGGCAAATTTTTTGGCCAACTCCACGGGGATTTTGACCCCTTCCTCGTCGGCCAACTCCTCTTCGCCACTGTCCCCGGCGGGTTTCTCCCCTTGATCCGCGGGTTTTTTGGCCTTGGGTTTTTTGGTGGCGGGTTTCTCGGTGGGGGATTCCTCGGGCGGGGTCTCCGCCTCGGGTTCTTCTGTCACGGGATTTCCGTTTTCATCAAATTTGGGAGTGGCGGGGGACGTGGCGGGTTTTTCGGGTTTTTCGGCCTTGGGCTGTTCGGCATCCTTCTCCCCGGCGGCGGTGTCCCCATCCCCTTCCCCTGCTGGTGGCTCCTCCGAGGGCATGTCATCTTTAGCAGGGGTTTTTTTCTTGTTTTTGCCAGAAGAGGGCTGGCCTTCGGCATCCTCGTCTGGGTCATCCTCTCCCAGGGCATTTGCCAGATAGTATTCCTCCGGCAGTTCAAAGTTTCCCTCTTTGAGGTAACTGACCTCGGAAACAAATATGATCGGACCCTGGGGCAAGCTGTTAAGATTGAGCTTGGACGTTTGGGGGTAGGTTTGCGACCAGCGCGAGATGCTGCCATTTGCCCGATGGAGCGAGCGGATCGTCAACCCCATGTTGGATTCCTCGTCAATCCGAAAGGCAAACGCCAAAAACTGGCATTCCGCCTGAACCGCTTTGATGGTTTCCTTGGTCACGCCGATGACCACCTTGGTAAATAACTCGTTGGCCTTGGTCTTTTGAGACTCCAGGCGGGCCTTCATGTAAGCTTCGACAAAGTCCTGAAAGATCGTGGTAAATTCCAGGATGCCGGACTTGAGCAACACCACGGTGGCGTCATTTTTGGAAATCCAATCCTCAAAGGGCTTGATCGCCTGTTCGGCCCGGGTGTTTTCCTTTAAGAACCGCTCCAGGATGTCGGCGTTGTGCCCCTCGCTCAGGACGGCATAGTTTCCTTTTTCGGCCAGGGCGCCGCTGGCCGCCCCGCCGGGAAGCCGCACTTCCTTGAGCTTGCCGCGGGTCTGCAACACGTCGAAATTTTCTAAAAACGCCTTTTGGCTGGTCACGGGAACCATCAAGATCAAGATTGGCCCATTATTGCCCGGATAAATTTGCCCGATCAGCGGACGTTTCCAATCGACACCCTCGTCAATCTGAAACAGTGCCTTGAGCACTTCGATTGGTTCGGGAATGGGCAATTGCAAAATCTCTATCGTTTGCTTTAGCTTTTCCTGCAATTGCGCGACTTCGTTTACCACGATAAAGCCGTGCGACTTGCTATTGATCAAATGTCCTATTTTAGGACGGGGCTTCGCGGGTTGGCTGCCGGGTTCGGTGCTCAGTTTGGGTGGCTGCTTTTCCGAATCGCTTTCTTCCGGCTGGGTTACTTCCGTATTATCCGGGGTGGATGAGTCACTCTCCGCGCCATGTAGCCCAAGAGGGAGCCAGGCCAATAAGATTGCCAGTGACGCCAGCCTGCGCCAGCTTTCGCGCGGGAAACAACAGCCGATGGCCGTAAATGCCTGTCGTGCAAATCTGCCCATAAATTCCCCACTGTTTAAAAATGCGGTAATGACGGTTAGCAAACCGAAATAGTGGACACGATCCCGGGGATTGCCAAGGATAAGGAAAAAAAGTTGCCAGCTAGCATGGTAACGTCTGGCGGGGAGCCGGGGCAACTAACGATCGCGGAAAAATCCAATTTATGATGTCCCGGTTTGGTTTCTGTCCGCCCCGCCCCGTCTGGTCGATTGGAAAAAACGCGGGTTATCACCCATTGCTAGCAATTTGTTAGCAAACGGTCATTCCGGCACATTCTAAGTTTGCGGGACGCTATTATTTCCGTTAATTGTTCGCGATTTTTCCTAACTTGCTCTTGGTCCGTACCCGCATCCGCGTGTAAAGTTGGGCGGTTTTTTAATTGTTCCCGGGCCTTGCGAGCAGTTCCATGGCGGATTTTCAATCCCATATTACGACCAGCACGGTGGTGGGAATCGCCGGCGGGTTGGCGGCCAATGCCTTTTATGACGTTCCCGCTCCGACCTGTGTTTTGGCGGGGGGGATGTGTAGTGCGGCGGGGATGCTGCCCGATCTGGATAGCGAGTCTGGCGTCCCCCTGCGCGAAAGCATCGCCTTTGCCGCGGCGGTGATTCCGCTGGTCCTGATTGAACGCTTTGCCAAATTGGGCTGGTCGCTAGAGGTCATGATCCTGGCGGGGGCGGCGGTCTATCTGTTTATCCGTTTTGGCGTGGCGGAACTGATCAAGAACTTTACCGTGCACCGCGGCATGTTTCACAGCATCCCGGCGCTGTTAATTAGCGGACAGTTGACGTTTCTGATCTACGATAACGAAAACGTCTTTTACCGGCTGTTCGTGGCGGGGGCGGTCATGGCCGGGTATGCCTCGCACTTGCTGCTCGACGAATTTTGGAGTATGGAATTTGGCTATGGCCTGCCGCAATTTAAGCGGAGCTTTGGGACGGCAACCAAATTCCTCAGCGGCTCTTTTCGCGGCAATTTAGTTGTCTATAGCCTGGTCTTTGGATTGGGGTACCTGGTCACGCAAGAAACCGGCTGGCGCGAATGCGTTTCTCCCTGGCTCAATGGGCAGGTGTCGCTGGCCCAGGAACGGGTGCAGTTTCGGACTCGATTGGGCAATTGGCGAGAACGTTTTTTTGAAAATCAATATGGGGGCATTCCCGCAAACGCGGCCGATCACGCGGAACAACGCCAACAGGCCTATGCCGCGGGGCAAAATTCCGCTTTGCCCAACTTTACCCAGCCTAATTTGACGCAGCCCCAGTCTGCGGCCACCCACCCTGCCCCGCCGGCGCTACAATCGTCGCCTGCCAATGCGGGCGGCACTAATAATTCCCTCGGCCACAATCTGGGGGGGATTGCCATCCCTCAACCTCCACCGCAGGAACCCATCTCCAGCACTTGGCCCCAAGTGGCCGACGCCATGTCGCCCCCAGCGGCGGTGCCGCACCCATGGGTGACAGAACCGGGGGCCCCGTTGCAGCCGCACAGTTGGCCGACTTCCGCGATTCCCGTCGCGCACCAGCCACCCCCCAACTTTACCGTGATGCAGCCAAATTTTCCGACGTTGGCGCCTCCGGTAAAAATTCAAGAGCCAATTGCCACCACCCCCCGCGCGCCGCAGTTAACAGCTATTCCCACGGGTTGGCCAAAAGACGCGGGAAATGCGTTTACCAAGGAGAATGCCCCCAACTTTGCGGGAACTCCTTCAACCAGTCAGTTAAGACCCCTAGATGACATATCAGCATCACGGGAGATCAGCCAACCCGCCAGTAGTTCCGCCTGGCCCACGTTGGGAAATGGCTCCCCTCCCCTGGCCAATGCGTCGCCAGCGGCGGGCAATTTTTCGGCCACTCCGCGGGAATTTGCCATAGGGCAAAACACCGGCACGCAGCCTTCATCACCGCGTCCCTTGATGTCCCAGCCCGCCACGCCCAATCTCGAATTTTTGCATGGGCCAGAGGGTTCACCGACTGCCCGGCAGATTGGCTCGGAAATTTATGATTACTTTCCGACGCTAAGGCAATGGCCGACGCAGCCAATTACAAATTACAAATTACAAATTACGAATTGAATACAGCAGTATTTAGCAAACACCCTCGCTCCCCAGCACCTCCGCACCTGCTTATGCTAGTCGCGGGGGCAAAAGCAAGTTTTGTCCCCGCCACCCGCTCGCGTACCGGCGGACTAACGTCTCCCGCCTCCCGCCTCTCGTTTCCCACACCGCCGATGCCATCGGCGGCTTTGTTGACTAAAGCCCGTGCCATAGTATAACCCATCTAAAACAACTTACGGCTATCTAGCAGCAGCGTCACCGGGCCGTCGTTGACTAGCTCGACCGCCATATCGGCTTGAAATTGCCCCGTGGCGGTCGTGATTCCCCGTGCGTCTACAAGTTCCACCAATCGTCGATACAGCGCCTCAGCCACATCCGGGGCCGCCGCGCTGGAAAAACTGGGACGCCGCCCCTTGCGGCAATCGCCCAGCAATGTGAACTGGCTTACGATCAGCATTTGGCCCCCCGCTTGGGCCAGGTTGAGATTCATTTTTCCATCGGGATCGGCAAAGATTCGCAGTTCGCACAGTTTTTCGGATAACTGGACCGCATCCGCCGTCGTGTCGCCGTTTTCCACCCCCAAGAGCACCAGCATCCCCCCGCCAATCTGGCCAATGACTTGACCAGCCACGGTGACACTGGCCCGCGAAACTCGTTGCACCACAGCGCGCATAAGGTTGTTCTGTGCTGGATTGTAAGGATGTTGTACGATGGATTAGGTTATAGGCCGCGATATAGCAAATCACAATCCAACTTGCTTAATCCCGCGCATCTGGCTCTGGCACCCTACTTAGGCTAAATTGAGCTTTGGCTATCCGTATTGGTAACCCTTCAAATCTTCGCGACTTGCGAAGATTATTCGTTGACCAAACATATTGGGCCAAAGGCGTTTGATTTTTTGCGGGCCAAAGGCCCGACCTATCTCAGCCTAGGGCAAGCGCAGGGTCGCCCTCGGTAAATGGGATAAGAAAAATGGAAGGGCCAACGGCCCGTTTCATCCACTTTAACCAACGATTCAACCGTCCCTTAGGTTTCGGGGCTGAAGCCCGAACTACGACTATTCCGTCACTTTTTTACGAGGCCGGATCCTGATGCAACTGGCAAAAATTCGCTACGGTACCTGGGGAGAATCACTGGGCGTGGTGAGCGATCATGCAGTGACCCCTTATGCATTTAACCAGCAGTATCCCACGCTGGCGGCACTCTTGGAAGCTTCGGACGTGGCGGCTGCCGTCGGGACGCTGCAACCACGCGGGGCGGCGGTCCCCTGGGCTAGTGTGAAATTTCAAGCACCGATTGACCAGCAAGAAGTCTGGGCCGCTGGCGTGACCTACAAGCGGAGCAAGGTCGCCCGGATGGAGGAATCGCAGGGGGCCGCCAGTTTTTATGATCTGGTCTATGCCGCACCGCGGCCGGAACTTTTTTACAAAGCCAGCCCCCATCGCGTGGTCGGACCGGGGGAAAACATTCGCATACGCCGCGACGCCACTTGGAATGTCCCCGAGCCAGAGCTAGCCCTGGTGCTCAATTCCCGCCACCAGTTGGTGGGCTACACCATTGGCAATGACATGAGCAGCCGCGATATCGAAGGCGAGAACCCCCTCTATTTGCCCCAGGCCAAGGTCTATAATGCCTGTTGCGGGCTGGGACCGGTGGTGACACTAGCCGCGGATGTGGCGGATGTGACCCAACTGGGGATCTCGATCGAGGTCCAGCGTGGGAAGGAACGGGTATTTGCGGGGGAAACCAGCATCGCCCAAATGGCGCGGACGTTTGATGACCTCATCGGCTGGTTGGGGCGGGACCAGAGTTTCCCCCAGGGAGTGATTTTACTCACTGGCACGGGCATCGTCCCGGGAAATGATTTTACCCTGTTGCCCGGCGATCGAGTGACGATTCGCATTGAGCAGATCGGCGAATTGACTAACACGGTGATCCAGGGCTAAGAAAGAAATATTGCGTACATAAATCATCAATCACCAGGACAGAACATCAATAAACAGAGGACAGGCCAAAGATGGAACCTATTTTAATTGACGGACAATGGCGGGCCAGCGCCGGGACCGAGGGCTTTGCCCCGGATAATCCCGCGACCCGCACCCCCCTGCCCCAGAGGTATCCCATTAGCCCCTGGGCCGATCTGGATGCGGCCCTCTCGGCGGCGGCATCGGCGTATGCGCAGTTGCGTAACTGCCCGGCGGGTCAGATTGCGGACTTTATGGAAAGTTATGCCAGCTTGCTGGGGGAACATGCGGCGCAAATCTGTGAACTGGCCCATTTAGAGACGGGGCTGCCGATTAAGCCGCGCCTCGCCGATGTGGAACTTCCCCGCACAATCAATCAGCTACGCTTGGCCGCGACCGCCGCGCGGGATGGCACTTGGGCGTTGCCGACGATCGACACCGCTGCCAAAATACGATCTTGCCTAGGCTCAATTGGGCCGGTAATTGTGTTTGGGCCGAATAACTTTCCCTTTGCCTACAATGGCGTGGCGGGAGGGGATTTTGCCGCGGCGATTGCTACCGGTAATCCGGTAATTGGCAAGGCGAACCCCGGCCACCCCGGCACCACTAAGCTGTTGGCCGAGGTGGCTCTGAGCGCGGTGAGTCGGACCGGTTTGCCCCCTGCTACCGTGCAACTGGTGTATCGAACCAGCCATGCGGACGGCGAGCGGCTGGTCAGCGATCCCCGGACCGCGGCGATCGGCTATACCGGCGGACGAAACGCGGGCTTAGCGCTTAAGCATGCCGCCGACAACGCGGGTAAACCGATTTACCTGGAACTTTCTAGCGTCAATCCCGTGGCCATTCTGCCGGGCGCGCTCCAGGAGCGGGGCTCGGCAATTGTCGAGGAATATTGCGGCAGTTGCCTGATGGGAAGCGGGCAGTTTTGTACGAATCCGGGGTTAGTTTTACTTTTGGCGGATCCCGCCAGCGATGAATTTGTACGCGGCGTGACACAAAAATTTCAAGCGGCCCAACCCGGCACGCTCTTGGGGGCCACCGTCGAACGGCAGTTGCACGCCGCCGTGCAAAAAATGCACGCAGGTGGAGCCAAAATCTTGTGCGGCGGTCAACCGACGGGTGAGAGTCGCTACGCCTACGCCAACACTCTGTTGCAAATCACAGGCGCGCAATTTTTAGCTGAATCCGAGCTGTTTCAGACCGAGGCTTTTGGCAATGCCGCGTTGTTTGTTATGGTCGCTACCGCCGACGAAGCCGCCGCGGTCTTGCGGCAGTTGGAAGGGAACCTGACTGGCAGTCTCTATACCGGCATGACGGGCGACTTTGCCGCGCAGGACGCGCCGCTGTATGCCCTGCTGGAACCAATTTTACGCGATAAAGTGGGCCGCCTGCTCAATGATAAAATGCCCACCGGCGTCGCCGTCAGTCCCGCCATGAATCATGGCGGACCCTACCCCGCCACCGGACACGCGGGCTTTAGCGCCGTGGGCGTGCCGGTCAGCTTGCGGCGGTTTGCGGCGCTGCACTGTTATGACAATGTCCGCGAACCTCGTTTGCCGCCGGTTTTAAGGGATAAAAACTCCACCGGGCAAACTTGGCGGTTGATCGATGGCAATTGGACGCAGGGAGACGTAGCGTAAATGCAGAATTATGAATGAAGAATGCAGAATTAAGCACTTCCCTGTCCCGTCCCGACTCTCAGCTTATTCGGCAACAGAGTTGCCTCCTACAATTTTTCCCGCATCTCACGACCCGCGCCCCGTCTCCCGCTTACTGGCGGACTGACGTCCACCGCTCGCCTTCGCCGCACCAGTCCCGTCCGGCGGACGGGACCTACTCACAGCGTTGGCCCCAGCATCCAGGGTTGAAATTCCTCGGTCCCCAGGTCTTGCGCTTCACTTTTACTCGGTTTGCCGCTGGCCAGGTCTAATAACGCCTGAAAAATTTCCTGCCCAACTTCGTTGACAGGCTTGCCGTGCAAAATATCGCCCGCGTTGATATCCATATCGGCCTGCATCCGTAGGTACATCGGCGTGTTGCTGGCGATTTTTAACACGGGACTGGGCTTAAACCCAAAGCACGACCCCCTTCCCGTGGTAAACGCCACCAAGTTCGCTCCCCCCGCGACGATGCCCGTTACGCTCACCGGATCCAAACCCGGCGTGTCCATCACGACCAGCCCGCGTTCGGTTACTTGTTCGGCGTATTCATAAACGGCATTCAGGGCCGTGGTTCCTCCTTTGATAATGGCCCCGAGCGATTTTTCATAAATCGTGGTCAATCCGCCAGCCTTGTTACCGGGAGAGGGGTTATTGTCCGGCGTGCAGCCATACATCCCCGCATACCATTCCCACCAGCGAATCCGGTCGAGCAGCTTCTGGCCGACGGCGGGCGTCCGGGCACGCCGGGTGAGGAGTTGTTCCGCGCCGTAAATTTCGGTCGTTTCGGCTAGGATGACCGTCCCTCCGGCGGCCACTAGCATATCTGCCGCATGGCCCAGGGCGGCGTTGGCGGTGATGCCGGAGTTGCCATCGGAGCCGCCGCAATTTGTCCCCAGGATGATCTGGCTAGCGGGACAAGGCTGCCGCGAAAAAGCGTTCACCCGCGGTAATAGTTGCTCCACTAGTGCGATTCCCGCCCGGATTGTGTTTTGCGTCCCCCCCAGGTTCTGCATGACCAAGACCGGCGGGGCGTAACTGGCGGGCTGTGATGATGGCGTAGGACTAGTTTTTGCGGTGTTCGTTTCGCCCACTGCCGCGTCGTTTTTTGCGCTCCCTCGAAAATCCCCCACTTGCACCAACTTGGCGTCCTCAATGAGCGCACCGGGTGTGACTGTTTCGCAACCCAGGCCAATCAGCAGATATCCGCCGATGTTGGGATGTTTGGCCATGCCCCCTAACACACGATTGAGCAGGCGATGAAATTCACCGCGAAATTCGATGCCGCAACCATGCCCATGGGTAAAGGCGACGACGCCATCCACATTGGGATAAGCGGCCAATCGTTCGCGGGTAAAGTGGGCGGCGACGCGTTTGGCCACGGTGGCGGAGCAATTGACGCTGGAGATGACCGCCAGATAATTGCGTGTTCCCGCCCGTCCGCCAGGACGTGGATAACCGAGGAATGTCTTCCCTGTCAGGGGGGTGGGATCCGGCGGAATGGCGGTGGCCAATTCGTGTTCGCCCGCGAGTTTTCCGGCGGTGAGATTGGGGCTATGAATCCAGTCCCCGCGGCAAATTTCCGTGGTTGTCGTGCCGATATACTGGCCAAATTTTTTGACGGGCGCGCCCTCGGGTAAATCGACCAGTGCGACCTTATGACCGGCGGGGATGTTTTCCGCTATGGTGAAATTAAATTCCGCCACTGCCACGCGTTCCCCTTCCACCAAGTCGCGCGTGGCCACGGCTAGCGGATCATCAGGATGCAGATGCAAAAGCGTGGGCATGAGTAGGTCCCGTCCGCCGGACGGGACTGGTTTTAAAGGGGAGGCGGGATGCGAGAGGGGGCGAGCGGTGGACGTAAGTCCGCCGGTATGCAAGAGACGAGAGGCGGGAGGTTAGGGGTCAGGGACGAAGGGATAGGGGCAGAGATGCAAAGCCGCCGATGGTATCGGCGGTGCGTAGGTGGTAAATGGTGAAAAGGAGGTGGGAGATGTGGGCCGAGGGTTGCATTATTAATTCTTAATTTTTAATTATTGACCGGCGGCGGCTCCCGCAACTCCACGGGCTTTTGGTTGCTGCGGATGCGGATATTGATCAGTTCTACAATCAGCGAGAACGCCATGGCAAAGTACACATAGCCCCGGTCCAGGTGGCTACCCGTCCCTTCCGCGACCAGCAACACGCCAATCAAAATCAAAAAACTGAGGGCCAAAATTTTGATCGTGGGATGCCGGTGCACAAACCGGCTGATCGCGCCGGAAAAAATCAGCATTACCCCCACGGCGATCACCATGGCCACGACCATGATCCAGATTTGTTGGGCCATGCCCACCGCGGTGATCACGCTATCCAGCGAAAAGACAATATCCAGCATGATAATCTGAAAGAGGATCCAGCCAAACTGCGCTTTGGCCGGACTCCCCCCATTGGTTGTGGTATGTTCTTCCCCTTCGAGCTTGACGTGAATTTCGTGGACGCTTTTGGCAATGAGAAACAACCCGCCAATTAACAGCACTAGATCCTTGCCCGTGATGTTGTTGATCGCTTCAGGATGTTCAATGCCCAATTGCGAATATAAGCTTTCCGGAATGCCCAAATCCGTCAATTCAAACACCGTCCCTTCCAGCGCCATGATCCAGCTAATGGCAAACAACAACAGCAGCCGCATTCCCAGGGCCAGTCCCAAGCCCAATTGCCGGGCCAGGTTTTGTTGTTCGGCGGGCAGTCGGGTGACTAAAATGGCGATAAAAATGACGTTGTCGATACCCAGCACAATTTCCATGAGCGACAACGAAATCAAGGGAGCGACCCAATCCATAGCTCTAGCTTTCAAAGATGTTGTGCAAAATTTATAACCGGGAAAACGCCGTAGTGGAATTCGCTAGAATTCCGACACCTCGGAACTTTTGCAAGTTCCGCTACGCCAACCGACGGCTTACGTCTACCAAATTCCGCGTCAATAGCGTAATTTACAACCCGGGGGTTGTGTCCAGCCCTTGTATCCTAGAAAAAGCGCGGACTAGAGACAAGCTGCAACGGGTTAGACTAAAAACTGCGGCGTTTTTCGTTTTTTATGGTTTGTCATGACCATTTTGCTATTTGAGGACGAGGGCGTTGCCCAATTACTCCCCCTGACACTGGGCAAGCCGGCTTTTGCCCTGAGCTGCGCGGCGGAGCGCTTGATCGACCTGTTGCGGCGAAATTTGACGGTTCCGGTGCGGGGTCTGGTCCGGCCGCATCTTCGCGCGCTCGAGGACGTCGACTATCCCGCGCTTTGCGCTAGCGCGTCGGAGTTAACCGGGCCTGGCCTGTTGTTGAATGCCCGGCTGGTTCCGGCCTTTAGCCAGTTAAATCCGATCCGGCAGTTGCTAACCGCCCCGGCGGAGTCAATCTGGACCAAGGGAAAAACGCTGGTTGCGGCCCGGGTTTCTAGCTTGGCGGAATTTGCGGCCATCCCCCCCGCGAGCTGGTTTGACATTTTTCACACCCCCGCCTACGCGGCGCATTTGGCGGACGATTGGGATCTGTTTGATTATCCGCATGACATTTTGCGCTTTCACCAATCCTGCGTGGCGGAGAACCTGACCGCGCGGATCGCCGCGGGGACCTTTCAACAGTTGCAGGATGGCCTGTTTGTGGGGCCAAATGTGCGCCTTCCCCAGCAATTAGTCTGCGACACGCGGTTGGGGCCGATCCTTATCGAGCGGGACGCCAGCATCGGCCCGTTTTGCTACCTGCGCGGACCGTTATATATCGGTGCGGCGGCCCGGATCATGGAACACGCCGCGCTCAAGGACGGCACCTGCCTGGGCCACACCACCAAAGTTGGCGGCGAAGTCGAATCCAGCATGCTCGAGCCATTTAGCAATAAGCAACACCACGGATTTTTGGGGCACAGCTACGTTGGCAGTTGGGTCAACCTGGGAGCGGGCACCTCCAACAGCGACCTCAAAAACACCTATGGCATCGTCAACATGCAGTATCGCGGCCAAAAGGTAAACACCGGCCTGCAGTTTATCGGCTGCATGATTGGCGATTACGCCAAAACCGCCATCAATACCAGTATCTTTACCGGCAAGGTCATCGGCGCGTGCAGCATGGTGTATGGCTTTGTCACGGGAAATGTCCCCAGCTTTGTCAATTACGCCAGGTCCTTTGGCCAGGTTTCCGAAGCCCCGGTGGAGATCATGATCAACACCCAAAAGCGAATGTTTGACCGTCGGGGGCGGGAGCAGCGCCCCTGCGATATTCAGTTGTTGCGGGACATGTACGAACTGACCCGCCACGAGCGGGAGGACTTTGGTGAAACGCTAAGTTCCGAGCCACTGAACTGGTAGATCACGCTAGCAGCGCGGCGGCTTGAGAAAAAATTACAATTATTCCGCAAATTCGCAAATAGCTAGCACAAAAATTGGCGAACTGGACCAATTGTCATTAAAACCTTACAGCCACACTGTTTGGGAATGCGATGAACGAAATAGTTAGATGAAATTAGCCTACCCAAACGCACTTCCCTAGGTTCGACACGGCAATCGCTATTTTCCAAATTGGGCAAATTTGGCAAGATACCCACTGGATTGCCTGGTTTACCACGCGACTGCAAGATTTACACGGCAAACTTGGCCTCCCGGCTAAAACCGCGTGTGTAAGCCGCCACCAGGGCACGGATGATCGAACGACCAGCGTTGCGTTACGCAGGACGAAACCCGTCCGCGCAACCCTTTAGAACCGCCTCCCACGAGAAAGGATTCTCGCCATGACCACGATTTTTCCTTTGGCGTGGTGGATTGTTTGTTCTATCCAATTGCTGGGACTGGGAAGCGCGGCCCTGGTGCGGATGAGCACCGGTACCATTCTGGAATATTGGGGTCAAACGTTCTTTTTTAGCAACCTTTTGGTATGTGGCATGACCACCGGTTATGCCGTGCTGCTAAGCTCGGGCTGGTGGATGGTGTCCGGCGGGGTCTTTGCCGCGATGGTCCTGGTCGCGCTTGTGGATTTTCGGCCCAATCGGCTGAAGCTGTAATTGGCCGCGGGGTCGATATTCTAACGCGACGCGCGAAGATCATTCGTTGACCAAGCATTTGCGGGCCAAGAACGCTTAACCCTGTGTGGGCCAAAGGCCCGATTCATGATGCAAGTAGCCTAGGGGTCGGGAGTGGCTGGCGGTGCAAGCTTACACGAATCGTCAGTAAACATAGCCGGCTACTTCTTAGATTACCAAGATTTCCGGAACTCCGTTGGAGTTCGGGATCACTTTTTTGCCCGCTAACCCAGGGTAGTCGCTGCGCTCCAACCGCTGGGCTATGTTCCAAAACCGCTTCGCGGTATCCATGTACCGCAACGCGGTTGCGCAACTCAGCCCAGGGTTACCGCGGAGCGGTTACCCTGGGAATAGTGCTCCCGACCCCGTGGTAATCCAATCCCCCGGGTTACGGGCAAAAGCCCGCACCACGTTTATCCGTGCCAATCCGTGGCTCTGTCATTCCATTCTTTTCATCAAAAATCGGCATCTGGCCAATGGCCGCGATCTGCTTCGCTCACGCTGCGGAATCTGATATAATCGCCCCCATATTCGAAAACCGCTTTGTCATACGGCTTGTTCATCACTTTGGGGTAGTTCGCCTTGGCCGCCAAAACCACTCGCACGGCAAATTCTCTTCCCGCCGAGGTCCTGCTGTACACCGATGGCGGCTGCAGCGGCAATCCCGGCCCCGGAGGTTGGGCGTTTATTTTGCGGCATCCCGCCACCGGCAAGGAATTGGAACAAGCCGGCGCCGAACCCAACACCACCAACAACCGGATGGAGCTAACCGCCGTGGTCATGGGTCTATCCGTCCTCAAACGTCCCACACGGGTAGAATTGTTTACCGATAGCGAATACGTCCGCAAGGGGCTGTCCGAATGGATGGCCAAATGGAAAGCCAACGGTTGGAAACGTAAAGAGGGACAGCAGTGGAAAGAGGTAAAAAACGAGGATTTGTGGCGAAAATTGGATGGTTTGATTTTGTGCCACGAGTTGACGTATACTCGCGTGGCGGGCCATAGCGGCCATCCCGAAAATGACCGCTGCGACGAATTAGCCGTCGCCGCCTATCAAAAATACTTACGCTAAACGACCATTCAAACAAATCAGCTCATTCCGTTTGCCGCTCGGGAGCATAGCTTGAGTCGGCAATTTGCTTCGTCCGCCGCCGTGCAACTTGTATCACCTAGCGCGAACTTTGTCCGCAAGTTAAGGGCTTTTGTGTTGAATGTTTGTAGGCAACGCCATAAATCGGGCCGTTGGCCCTTCCCTATTCACTGAATATAAACCTAGGGCGACGCTGCGCTTGCCCTAGGCTGGGATAGGTCGGGCCGTTGGCCCGCAAAGAGTCAATCGCTTTTGACCAGCAACTGCTTGCATAACGGAAAGTATTCGCGCAACTCAAAGAATTCAACGATTAGTCATACGGGGACTCCCCATGTCCGCCCCATATTTTCAGTCGGATGCTCCGGGGGAAGCCGCGCCACCCCCCCCTACCCCGGCCGAACGCTTGGCCACGCCGGTCGAGTACCTGCGCGGTTGCGGACGGGAACGCGCGCAGGTCCTGGCCAAATTGGGCATTCACTCCGTGGGGCGGTTGTTATTTCATTTTCCCCGCGACTACCAGGATT
Organism: Pirellulales bacterium; assembly: GCA_033762255.1. Lineage (NCBI taxonomy): Bacteria > Pseudomonadati > Planctomycetota > Planctomycetia > Pirellulales > Pirellulales bacterium. The sequence continues at coordinate 113,459 of JANRLT010000041.1, forward strand.
ACCGCGATTTAATCCCCATTGCCGAATTAAAGGCCGATACCACGGCCAGCGTGCGCGGCACTGTCAGCGAGGTGAGCGAACGCCTGACAAAATCCGGCACCCGCATGTTAGGCGTGCTGATTACCGATGGCACCCACGCCCTGCGGGCGCTGTGGTTCAATCAACCGTATTTAAAGCCCAAATTTCGCAACGGTCAAAGCGTGCTATTGTCCGGAAAAGTAAAGCTAAGCGGCATGCGTTGGGAAATGGCCCACCCCCGGATTCAATGGTTGGAAGAAGACGAAAATGTCTCCCAGGGGCGAATGCTCCCCGTGTATCCCCTGTCAGAAGGGATCACCCAGGGTCAAATGCGGTATTTATTGCGCGTGGCGGTGGAGGCCTATGCGCACGACATGGACGAGGTCTTTCCCGCGGAGCTGCTCCAGCGGTGGGATTTGTTACCTATCGCCACCGCGCTGCGGCAAATTCATTGGCCGGAAAATCCCGCCGAGCTAGAGCAAGCGCAGCGGCGGTTTGTGTTTCAAGAGTTATTGGTGTTGCAGCTAGCCCTGGCCCTGCGCCGCCAAGCGCAGCATATCCAGTTGCATTCGCCGGCGTTGCCGCTCTCGGCCAAAATTGACGCTCGGATTCGCCGGTTGTTTCCCTTTGAGCTGACCGCCGCGCAGGATCAGGCCATTCGCGAAATCGCCGCCGACCTGGGACGCACGGTCCCTATGAACCGCCTGTTACAGGGAGACGTGGGAAGCGGCAAAACCATTGTCGCCGTGTATGCCATGCTGCTGGCGGTGGCCCACGGTTATCAGGCGGTCCTCATGGCTCCGACCGAAGTCTTGGCCCGCCAGCACGCCCGCACCCTGGCGCGGCTCTTATCCGGCAGCCAGGTCCGCGCGGGACTATTGACCGGCACGCTGACACCCCAGGAACGGAGCGCCACCGTGGCGTCAATTCAAGCGGGGGAAACATCGATCATTATTGGCACGCAGGCGGTGCTAAGCGAGGATGTCCGCTTTCAGCGGTTGGGCCTGGTCGTCATTGACGAGCAGCACAAATTTGGCGTGAGGCAGCGCTCGGGGCTGCGGCAAGCGGGTCAAAACCCGCATTATTTGGTAATGACCGCCACGCCCATTCCGCGGACGATCACGATGTCGCTCTATGGCGATCTGGACACCAGCACCATTCGCGAAGCCCCCCCCGGCCGACAGGCAATGTACACCTACGTGGGAACAGCGGATAAACGGCCGCGGTGGTGGGACTTTGTGCGCAAAAAATTTAGCGAAGGACGCCAGGGGTATTTTGTCACTCCGCTGGTGGAGGAGTCCGAAAACTGGGACGCCGCCAGCCTCAACCGCGTGCATGGGGAATTGGCCCAGGGGGAGTTGCGCGACTACCGACTGGGTATTTTACACGGCAGGATGAGTTCCCACGATAAAGACCAAACTATGCGGGCGTTTGCCGCGGGCCAACTGGATGGATTGGTCTGCACCAGCGTGGTAGAGGTGGGCGTGGATATCCCCAATGCGACGCTCATGACGATTTACGACGCCGAGCGGTTTGGCCTATCGCAATTGCACCAGTTGCGGGGGCGGGTGCATCGGGGTAAATATCCGGGCTATTGCTGTTTGTTGCCCGGCACCGACGAACTGACCGAGGAAGCGGCCAAGCGTCTGCAGGCGATGGTGGACACGTATGACGGCTTTGCCCTGGCGGAGGTGGACTTTGACCTGCGCGGGCCGGGGGAGCTGTTTGGCACAAAGCAACATGGGCTTCCCCCGTTTTATGTGGCGGATTTGCAACGCGACCGGATTCTGGTCATGGAAGCCCGCGCCGCCGCGCAACAACTGGCCAGCGTCGATCAAGGCCTACAACTGCCCGAACATGCCAAACTGCGCAAAAAAGTCCTGGAAAAGTACGGCCGCGACCTGGACCTGGGCGATGTGGGCTAGAGTGGAGAAGTGGAGTTTGGAGGAATAGAGGGTGGAGTAAGAGAGTAGTGGAATACGCAAGTATTCCGGCAGGAAATACGCAAGTATTCCGCCGACGAGTGGCGGGGGCGCGTATGCACCCCCCCGTGGGCAAAATCATCACTTAGCAGGATCTTGCCCGAGCCGCTTGTCGTGATACGCCTCTCAACCACAACACAAATTTGGCTAGTCCCCGCATGAAAAATCTCATTTTAAATTTTTAATTCTTCATTTTTAATTGCCCGAATGCTAGAACTGTCCCCGATGCTGATACCAGCTATCCCATTCCTGGTAAGTATCGATGGTGTTGCCGACACGGATGGTATTGCGCACTTGGCGTAAGCCGCTATTAAAGTATTCACCCGTGTAGCGCGTGAACATCGGCCCCCCCACCGGCCGCGGTTGGCCCACCTGGACCGGGACGACGGGATTATGCGAATAGTACGAACGGTGATAAAACCAGTCCGCCGCTGGCGCGGATGCCGCGCAAGCAAAGGAAAGGAACAAGGCTGCGATCAAGGTGCGAATCATGGGGAGTGGAGCGGGGAGGTTGGAGGAGTGAAGTGATGGAGTAGGGGGAGTAAGTTTTTTGAAACTGCTTGTGGCGGAATTAGACCCTCAATAAGCCGTCTCTGGAGAAGTGTGGAAAGTGGAATTCAAAATGCCGAATGCCTTTCACAATTCTTCATTTTTAATTCTCAATTTTTCATTGCCTATGGCCGGACCACTACCAGGTAATCCAGATTCTCGTCGTTGGCTTCTTTAGCGGCTAGCTTTGGGTCGTAAACGTAATACTCACCAGGGGCCAATTCCGGGAGCGTGATTGAGTCTTCTGTCAGGGTTTTGGCAAATTCCTTTACCGTGCGCGGCGCTCTCCCTTTTTCCGCTCGATAGGCTTTGATCTTTTTTTGCACATTCATCAGTCGGGTCTTGGTGTCGGCATTCCCGATTTGGTTGGTAAAAGTTTCCAAGGCCCCCGTTGATTTTTCGTGTAAAGCCGTGAACGCGTCTTCCGACACCACTTTCTTAACTTCGTTTGGCAGGAGCACCGGCGCGCCGATGCCCAGTTCTTCTTTCAGCTTATCCAGTTTGGCCAACACATCCTCTGGCAAGGTGGATGAAGGCAGGGGAGGCGGGGTCTCGCCCATGTCCATTGGAGTTTCTTCGGTGGTGGTTGCTGTCGGGACCACGGCCCCCGGCAGGTCGGGATTGACCGAGCTTTGTTCGTAGCCTCCTTTGTAGGTGGCTTGTTCCGGCGGCTTGGCTGATTTTGGATCCGGGGCGGCGAAGGGCGTTCCCGTGCGGCGGCTCCCTTCGCATCCGAGGCAGAGGGGCAAAATTGCCAAAATTCCCACAAATAGCGGCCAAACGTGACGGGGCATGACCTGATCCTTTGTTTGCAAAGTGCAAGTTTTAGTATAATTGCCAGCGGAAAATTTCTCTCCTGGCAGCCAAAAATCCACAAAAAAGTTACTTGTTACGATCGTTATAAACGGATGTTGGAGGAATGGAGTAGTGGAGTTAAATTCTTTGCATTTCCGCACCCCTGCCCCCCTGCTCCACCGCCCCCCTGCTCCTCCGCTCCCTAGCATCCCGCGTCCCGCCCACTACCTCACGCCCATTGCCAATCACGCATCACATCGCACATTGCTGATTTGGTCAATTCAAAGTGCAGCGGTGTCACGGTGACATAACCAGCGGCCAGGGCCGTGATGTCGGTTTCGTGCGTGGCGGGGGGCGGGGCGGTCTCGTTCGCCGCCCAAAAGTAGGGTCGCCCCTTGGGATCAAAGCGTTTTTCAAAGGTTTCGCCGTACCGCTGCACGCCCATCGGGACCACGCGAACGCCGCGATAGTCAGTCAGCGCCGCCGTGGGGAGATTGATATTGAATAGTTCCGGGGTGGCGGGTTTTTGGTCCAAGATATTTTTTATCAGGCGCACCGCGACGGCGGCGGCGCGGTCGAATTGCGCGTGTTCATCGTATTCCAATGAGACGGCGATGCTGGTGATGCCATAAAACGCCCCTTCAATCGCGGCGGCCACCGTTCCCGAATACAGCACATTAATGCCGGCGTTCAGGCCGCCATTGATGCCGCTCACGACCAGATCGGGGCGGCGTGGCGAAAACTCATAGACTCCCAGTTTGACACAATCGGCGGGGCTGCCATCCACCGCCCAGCCGCGGCGGCGCGGACCATCAAAGACCTCCTTGGCCGTCAAGGGAGTCAGAAACGTAATGGAGTGCCCTACCCCGCTTTGTTCCGTCGCGGGCGCGCACAGGCATATATCCCCCAGCGGCTGTAACGCTCGCTCAAGCGCGAGCAACCCCGGGGCGTAGATGCCGTCATCATTGGTAAGTAATATTTGCAAAGCCATGGAAGGGGTATCTTAAAGTTGTAAAAAATTCTTGCGGAATCGCTAAACCCTGATTTTACCGGCATTGCTTGCGGCTCTCAATGGATTTCAGCGAATGTGGCTCCTTTGTGATTGGCAACAATCTGGGTAAGGCGAATATTTGCCCGTGTATCCAGTCGTTGTGGTGTGGAATCTTCCCCGGCTTTCAGGCGCGACCTCCTAGCTACGGCGACGCCTTTGGCGTAAAATGCCGAATTGGTTGAAATTCTCGTTTGCCGCATCCCTATGGCCACTCCGATTCTTGACCCGCTTTCTTCCTCCGTCGCTCCCGATCAGGCCGAACGGATTTTGGTCTTTGACTTTGGTTCGCAACTGGCCCAGTTAATCGCCCGCCGCGTGCGTGAACAGCACGTCTATTGCGAGATTGTCCGCCACGACCTTCCCGCGGCCCGCGTGCACGAGCTGGCCCCGCGGGGAATCATCCTTAGTGGCGGACCGATGAGCGTGTACGAACCCGGCGCGCCCCGTATCGACCCCGCTATTTTTGACCTGGGCATTCCCGTCCTGGGCATTTGTTACGGCATGCAACTGCTGTGCGATGTGCTGGGAGGCCGCGTGGAAAGCGCCCCCGCCCGGGAGTATGGGCGGGCCGTTTGCCAGATTGTCCTGGCGGAGGATCTGCTACACGGATTTCCGTCGGAAATGGAAGTCTGGATGAGTCATGGCGATCAAGTCAGCCGTGTCAGCGACGACTTTGTCCCCCTCGCCCGCACCGCCACTTGCCCCATCACCGCTGTCAAACACCGCCAGCGGCCGATCTATGGCCTGCAGTTTCATCCCGAAGTCACGCACACCCCCCGTGGAACGGAAATCCTGGCAAATTTTCTCGCTCGCGTCTGCGGTTGCACCGGTCAATGGCGGCTGGAGGATTTTGCGACGCGAACCATCAAGCAATTGCAACAACGCGTGGGCGATAGCCGTGTGATTTGTGGACTGAGCGGCGGCGTTGATTCCGCGGTGGTCGCGGCGCTGTTGGCCCAGGCCATCGGCCCGCGTTTATCATGCATTTTGGTCGATAACGGCCTCTTGCGTAAAAACGAGGCCGCCGCGGTCATCCGTGAATTTACCACGCATTTTAAGACGGATTTGCACGTTGTGGAGGCGGAGGAATTATTTTTAAGCCGGTTGGCGGGCGTGACCGATCCCCAGGAAAAGCGCCGCCGAATTGGACGGGCGTTTATCGATTGCTTTCAGGCCGAGGCGGCCCAAATCTCCGGTGTAAAATTTTTGGCCCAAGGGACGCTTTATCCCGATGTGATCGAAAGTGGCGCGGCGATCGATGGACCCGCGGCGACCATCAAGCTGCATCATAATGTCGGCGGCTTGCCCGAAGTGCTAGGCTTTGAATTGATTGAGCCGCTGCGGGACCTCTTTAAGGACGAAGTGCGGCGGCTCGGCACGCAACTGGGCCTGCCGGACGAGATTGTCTGGCGGCATCCGTTTCCCGGTCCGGGACTGGCGGTCCGCTGTTTAGGCGAAGTGACCCAGACCCGCCTAAATAAGCTACGCGAAGCCGACGCGATCGTGATTGAGGAAATCAAGGCCGCCAAGCTGTATCGCCGGACCGCGCAGGTGTTCGCCGTGCTGCTACCGGTCCAAAGCGTGGGCGTGATGGGCGACGCGCGGACCTACGAGGACACGCTGGCGGTGCGGGCGGTTGAGACAGAGGATTTTATGACGGCGGATTGGAGTCGCTTGCCGTACGACGTGCTGGCCCGGATTAGCACGCGGATCATCAATGAAGTGCAGGGAATCAATCGCGTGGTGTACGACATTAGCAGCAAACCGCCGGCGACAATCGAGTGGGAGTAAAAGGAGCCAGCATATCAATAATGCCGCGGCAGGATGGGACCAGCCGCCAATAGACTTTTCATTCACGATCACATTTTACCGGCGCTGTCCCGGAACTCGCCTTCATCGGTATCAAAAACGTCAAGCCAGTATTACACCAGTACTATGCCTGCCCTCGCTCTAGGTATGTTATAATCGTGGCACCGGCAAACTTCTCGATTTAATAAAATGATTCCATGTCAACTGCGCCCCCACCTGTTGTCAGCCAGGGAATAGTGTTTCATCGTTCCTGGGCGAAAAGTTTGGGTTTACTGGTAGTTCTCGCGTTTCTGGGCTTTTTCATCTGTTTGCCTTTTACGGTTTTGGATAACCATCAACTCGGCAGGTCCATAACCCTTGAACGAATCATTCGCACAAGCCCAATTGCCACAATTTTAATAATTCTTACCGTAGTTTATTTTGCATTCAACATCTACTTCTTTTGGCTACTATGGCTTAAGCGACGGGTCATATTAGGCAAGGATCGATTGCAAATCGTGGAACGGTGGAAGATGCAGGATAGGGTTATCCTCCAAATTCCTTACTACAACATCACTGATGTGCAAGTAGACGCCACTCATGGGGAAAGCCGATTAGGGATCGACTTGCGGGATTTGGAGGATCTCAACACGTTTGCCCCGCGAGTGAATTATCAAAGAAACAAGGAGTTGTATGGCAGACACATTTGCCTTGATTATGGGTATGTCGGGGGACCCAGCGCGCTCAAAGTAACTTTGGATCAATTGATCGTGAAGTTGAGGGCTTAAGATTACCCAGGTGGAAGCTAGCGCGAGTTGCCCATAATCATCCTCCTGGTCGATATCCGTAATGCCAAAAATATTCAATGCAAGCAGATCCAAAAACGGGGTCCTGAGAATCCTTCGAATCCCTAACTCGACAAGGCACATATTAAGGAATTTTTTAGGAATTGTGTGCTTTAACTTGTGAAATCTCATTCACATGTCGATTGCTTTGCTACAAATTATGTTATTCTGGGCAGTCCCAGCGAACTATCAGGGTGGCTCCCGCGTCATTGAATGCGACCACTGCTCGCCCAAATTTGCGATCGAGGGGCCAATTGTCCCATTCCCCCGCTGGGAGAATTGTGTTAAATTAATTTAAGAATAGGTATTCCCAGGCCGCAACTGCAGGCGGGCACTTGCTTTCCGGGGTTTGAAAGATTCGCCCGGATAAATCCGAGTCGTGCGGGGAGGGATGCATCGCTTTCGGCTGGTGAATCATGAATTGCCCTAGGGTGGGTAAGTCAATTTCGCCGAAAAGTCACCAGTATAGTGACAATATGGCATAAAAGATCGCATTGCCATCAACGGAGCGTAGCTCAGCCTGGCTAGAGCGCTACGTTCGGGACGTAGAGGTCGCAGGTTCAAATCCTGTCGCTCCGACTTTATGACGGCCGTTGTCAGTATGTGACAACGGCCGTATCTCGTTGACAGTTATGCCACTTACGGCGATATCCGTTAGATTCTCATTCCCAGCGGTCAAACTACCCAAATTGACAGCAGGTGACAGTTTTGGACTCATTTGGCCTGCCGTGGGTGCAACCGGGGTGCAACCGAATTTGGACGGGTGTTCACTGTGCGGGGTAAAACCGTCCGTTCCCGTTGCCAAGTTCTGATTTTGCTGCACTGGCGGGGAAGTGAGCGGCAAGGCTGGCAGGGCGTCGAGTGCTCCCTGCACGTCGAGGAGCTTGGGATCGGTGTAAACGTTCATCGTCAAATCGATGCTCGAATGTCGCATGGCGGCCTGGGCGGTACGCGGAGCGACTCCTCCCTTGCTGAGCAGCGTGCCAAACGTGTGCCGCAAAGCATGCACGTCAATCGTGCGGCCCCGCTCGTCCCGTTTGTCGATACTTCGTTTGCCGTTAATCTTGACCCAGCGGGCCAATCCAGCAGCCACCAAATCGCGGTCAAGGATTCGCACCAAGCCCGCTGGCACATTCAGCAAGGGAGTGTTCGCTGGCAATTCACTAATCGGGGGGGTCGGCTGGAATGGCAAGCAATTTGCATTTTTTGCACGATTGGCCTTTTGCTCGTGTTTTTCCCGAAGTTCTTGAACCCAGCTGGCCAAATCAGCCGCCAAGTCCTCTCGTAGGGGGATTTGCGACCCATTGCGATTCTTCTCATCCGCCGCACTCAACTCCAGATAGGGTAAGCCGGTATCCAAGTGTAATTGTCCGACGGTTAACGAGGCCAATTCGCCTTTACGTAGTCCCGTTAAAACTAACGTCTTATAAATCAACGCTCGCTCGCGGCCCAGTCTTTCCAAGCGAATGCGACTGCTATCCGACAAATTGGCAAGTGTTTTACCAATTCGTTTTCCTCGGCGAACGGTCTTAGCCTCGTTCAAAGGGCGAGTGCGGGCAACTTCCAGCAGTCGAATTAGCTCTTGCTCTGTCAGGGATCGTCGTTTCCGGCGGGGATCGGCTTTGACGTCGGCTTTGGGGACTCGGGTAAATGGATTGCTCAATAGCCGGGATTCCAATACCGCCCAATTGGCAAAAGCAACCCATGCTTCACGGTAACCGTTCAAGGTGGCCGCACCCATGCCAGAGGTTCGCTGGGTGGTCAGCCAGCGTTCCAAATCGGTGCCTTTTAAATCAGCTAAGGATTTCCAGTCGCATTCCGCTTGGATTCGGCTCAATTGGCTGCGGTTGTTCTTAATCCGGGCTTTGCTGACTTGCTTGGCAGTCTGGTGGGCCAAATAGCTGTCGAGGTGGGCCTGCAAAGGTACGGCCAAATGATCGACAACAGCGTCTTCGGCTCGGCTTCGCAAGCCCGATCTCACACGGTCGGCCCGTTCCTGCAACTGGGCCAGAACCGCTCGGGCGGCTTCTTCGGTCCGGCAACCGGTGGGAACTTCCCGTATAGTCCCCTGGGCGTCTCGGTATTTGGCGGTATAGGTTGAGGAAATTAATAGCACGCGTTCGCTGCCGTCTTTGCCGATCTGAACGGGGGCGGAGCACGGTTTTCCCTTGGAGTTTTTCCAACGGGCGACTTTTTCCGTTCCCTTCCGGGTTTTACGGAAAGAGAACTCAGCTCCCATTGGCAATGGCTTTGTCACGCGTTTGCGGTAGATGCTACCCATGATTGAAATTCTCTGTGATGTGTAAAATTACTCAATATTCGGTTCTGATTGCTGTTGACTTTGCAGTTTATACAAGAGTGCATCATCAAGTCATCTAAACCGTTTTCAAACAACTGATTATTTACATGTTGCATTTGGGGGGCTGCTGTGCTGTACCTGCGAACCTAATGTTGCCCAAACCCCTTGCAAATCTCAGGTGGGAAAAAAGAGCAAGCTCTTCTTTCCCATAGGCAGGTGTTGAGCTAAACGTATTGCAACGTTCAGCAAACCTATGTATCACATTGCCAGTAAACAACTTACGTCGCTGAACCTATTGGGATTCTAGGTCTTGCAAAGGTTCAGCATTCTGTAGCAGGTTCGCATTCTCGCTTATTCGTAGGATTTGGTAGACAGAACCTTGTCGTTGAGTTGATCGAATGAATATGAATTCCTGGCCATGTACTTTAAATTTAGTATTCACGTATCTAATGCATATATTCCCCATCTTTGTGCTTTTAGAACGCTGCGATTTTGTCCCCAATTCAACAAGCAAGAGTTGCCTACTTGCGCACAAATCGACCAATTCCCCCGCAGTCCAAAATTCTTTCTCGTTTTCTAGCATGCACTCGACGAGCTCGCTAAATCCCCGTCGTGTTTCGTCAAGTTGCTCGAATGTGGAATCCGTATTTCTCAAAAAGTCCAATTGATTGTTAGCCTCCAAGATCCCCCCTACAATCTTTCCCCAACCCTGTTTGTTAAAGCGAGAATTAACATTTGCCATTTGCATTCCACCATCCTTCCAAAGATTGACCATGCCCAACAATTCGCCAATAATCTCGGCACGATACTGCAAGGCATAAGATTCGGGATCATGCTGCTTAAAACTTCTATGACGGGGATCACCTTCATATTCCAAATTGACTACCACGCATCTAGTTGCCAAGTCCGTGCTCACTTCCTGTGAATTCGCGGTTATGCAAAAAATAAGCGAGTTCTCAGTGCGGATTTGTTCGGATTTCCCCAGTAAACGAAAAGATAGCTGGCTATCAGTAATCGAGCGTTCCAGACAAGGTGAATCAATACTGGCACGGCTCCTTGATAGCTTGGCATTATCGATGATGACTGTCGTGGAACCAGATCGCACAACAGCCCCCAGTCGCTTTTCAAATTCCTCGTCATTGGGGTTGTAAGTTACCGTGTCGGCACGTTTGCCATCGCGCAAAATTGAAATAATTTGAGCCAGTATAGTTTTGCCTAGTCCTGGCTGGTTGCCATTGAATAATACGGCAGGCTTGGAACCTATGAATTGCGACATTAACACCCCCGTTAGCAGCATCGCAATGTAATTTGTGCGATCCCCATTGGTCTTAAAGCAAAATTCACTCAAAAGTTCATCCAAATGAGTTGTGCCTGAAAGTGCTTGGATTGCTTTTCCCGAGTAGTAGAAGCCCGATTCTACATCATAACCGGGTTCAACCAACCGCCAATCCTTTGTAAATGTCGGCATTCTGGTGAAGAGCCGTATTTTTGGCAATCGCCCCAGTTCACTGTGCTTTTTAAGCCAAGTATTCGCGTAGTTGGCAGTCAGCGGTTTGTACTCTGACTTGTTCGATTTTTCAGAGACAATTTGGTAGACAAATTCTACATATTCATTCATCAGCCCGGCTAACTCGCTGGCACTATTCACAAATACAATCGATCCTTCACGAATGACTACCAATTTCTCAGATCGAGTATAGCACTCTTTCGACTCCAGCATTCGGTCGGTAATGGCAGCTAACGTAGTTCTGACACTGCTTGATTCTTCTTCAATAAAAATTATAGGCAGCTCCTGCCCCCCCCCTGCGCTCTCGTGCCCCCCCTCTTTTGCGTGCTGTACTTGTTCACATTCATCCCTCCCCTCATCCGTTTCGCATGCTGGCACTGCCTGCAGGTTGTACTTATTTATGATTTCCAAACGGCATGCTGTTTCAGCGTTGCTCCAAGTCAATTCAAAGTACGAGAACCCGCGTTCAGCAAATTTGCTAACGCCCTTCACTTCCTCCCATGCCGATAGTTTCTCCATTCCCGCTTTAATTGCAAAACAACACAAAGCAAAATCAGCTTCGGAACGATTCCCTGGGGTTGCCAAAATGCAATAATTGAGCAAATCTGCAAATTTCCCCTTCTGTTTCGTTGACGGTTTACGTGGTGGCGGAAGTATGATTTTGCTCAGGTCGGTCGCCTCTCCGGCTGTCGGCACTATTTGTGCAAACGCCTCAAAGTCCGAGAATGAATACCGCTGATTCGGATTGCATTGGAGTAATTCAGTCATTACTGGCGTTCGTCCATTGCGTTGGTTCTTGCGATTGTATGAACCAGGCAAACGCAGCAAACGCGAAAGATCGCTCACACAGTCCCCACCACTGGCTTTAGCCATACCCTTAAGCACGTTCTGAATATGATGGGCTTTGGGACTGAGTTTAGTAAGATTTGGGCGGCTTTTCAGGAGAATCTTTTCGCCATCTTCTACTATATATTGAAATGGCTTATTACCTTGTGGTCCACGATTCCACCCCTTCAGTACCGCAGGTGGTGGGCCTGCATCGTCAATCAAGTAAGGTTCGTCTAGCAACCAATAAAAATGTACACCATTTCCAGAGTTCACCGCTACCGACGGTGGGGGCAATTTGGCATTGTTTACTGCCTTGAGGGCATCCCCATAAGTTATGTGATCGATGTCCATCCAAAGCGTCCGAACCGTGCGGATTTGCCAAGCCAAATCATATTGCGATTTATCTCCATATCGTGGACAAACCCCAAAGTACAGGTTCGTCATTTTCTTTTCAGTATCTGGAAAAAGCATGATAAGGCATAATTCCATATTGCTGTAATCGAGACGGCAATGACTGACGCTCTTGAAATCAATTTTTGATTGCTTTTTCCCGCCTTCCTCCCAAGTCTCATTAGGCCTAATAAGTATCAAGTCATCCTTCATGAAAAGTGCAACTAAAAACTCCATACATGTCTTGATGTTGGGATCATCTGTAAGACATCCATGCGGAAATGTAGGAGGCACATGTAGATTGGGCTCCCTTAACTCAATCTGAGATATCTTCTGCGTCGTCCTAACAATATCCAACGGGTAGTCTAACACCTGATCCAACAATGAATCGGAGCAAAGTTGAACGTTTCCCCAATCCGACTGGTAATTAGTCTGATCGTACATGAAACTTACTCCTTGACGCTGGTGGTGGTCACACGACGAACAGGGGGGAAACCCGCCTGCTCCCAAGTTGCCAATTGATCGCTGCTCCAGCGCAACAACCTCCCTAGACGTTGCGGTGTGGGAAATCTCCCGGCATCTACCATCCGCCGAATGTGTCGCTGGGAGCAGTCATAGCGGTGGGCAACTTTTTCGATTGAAAGAAATTGTTGAGATTCAAAGCCTGAAGAGCTCTCGTTCAGAGTATGCATAAAATTACCTCAAGACCAAAAAAAAACCGAGCGCATACTCTAAGCCTGGGGGGCTTAGTGAAGGCGCTCGGTGTTTCCGATACGATGAATTGTAGGTGCGGCAAGTCACGTCATGACAGTACTTGCTCTTGTATGATTCAACAAGAATGCGACAAAACGTCAACCAACAAAATCTCAAAATATTTAATATTATTCAAAATACAATAAAAAAGCCTTTAAACTGCAAAAATATGTGGATAAATATCTACTCTGATCCTCTCAGGCATGGATGTATAGGCAATATAGGAAGCCTGGGTTAAGTTTATTGATGAATTGGTTATTGAATTATGATCGTGATATCAACTCCGAATTTTTTCGAATAACTTCCGGGCACTGGAGCACTGTTTATTCGAAATGTGTCGGGGTCTTTTCTGCCAGCAGAAGCAACTGATTCTGATCCGCGTTAAGGACGCCCGCCAGCCGAACGATCAACTCGTCACTGGAGAATTCGCTGAACCAGAGATTCTGGTTCTCGTTATTGCTCAAGTAAGTGAACGTCACTTTGACCTCCTTCGCCAAGTCGCGAAGCGTCAGATTCTTCGCCTGTCGTAGCTCGCGAACCCGGTTACCGAAACTCATGGGGTGTTCCTCCTTGCAGCCACCATCACCAAATAGTATGATTGTTGCACGGGATAGTCAATAAATCGCGAGGGCAGCGGGCCACCCGGAAGTCAGGTGATTTCTTCAGGGAAAACGACCGGTTGAGACCCCCCGTCCGAAGTCGGACAATTGCGGAGCCACGCATGACACAGACCGCGACGTTGCTGCCGGGCACTGAAGTCGTCGCACGCGGCCTGCGGTGGGAAGTTGTCACCAGCGAGCATTTTGGTCCGCAGACGATGTATCGGCTTCGAGGACTGGAGAACGCCGTCCTTGGGCAAGAGTTCGACGTCCTCAGTCCATTCGAGGAAATTTCCCCGGTTCAACACGAACTGCGGCCTGATCGAGCTGCACCTTTGCCGAACTGGCTGGTTTATCACCAAGCCTTCTTACTTGAGCAGGCTCTCGGATCAACAGCTCTGTTGGCTGCGCAACCGGGGCGATTGCGAATTGAGCCATACCAGCTAGTGCCAGTGCTACGCGCAATCCGCATGAGCCGTGTGCGACTGTTGCTGGCCGACGGAGTCGGACTCGGCAAGACAATCCAAGCTGGGCTCGTTATCACTGAACTCGTGGCACGGCGGCTCGCGCATCGGATTCTGATCGTTTCCCCAGCCGGGCCTCTCATGGCTCAATGGCAAGTCGAAATGTCGGAGCGATTCGGCTTGCGTTTGGAGGTAATCGACCGCCAGAAACTCGAAGACATTCGCCGGAGCACGGAACTTGGATCGAATCCATTTGACTACGTGTCTCTGGGATTGGTGTCGGTCGATTTCTTAAAGCAAGAACGAATCCTTGAACAACTTGAACGTACCAGCTACGACGTGGTCATCATCGATGAGGCCCATCATTGCATGGACGTGGGAAGTGCGCAGGAGCGCGACGACTCCCAGCGGCGTCACTTGGCGGAGGTTCTGGCGCGTCGATGCGACTCCCTGATCCTTCTAACTGCCACGCCACACGACGGAAACGACCGTTCGTTTTCATCTCTTTGCGAATTACTCGATCCGTCCCTGATCAATGGACGTGGAGCACTGCGCGGCGAACGCTATCGTTCACATGTGGTCCGCCGGTTGAAGATGCATGTGCTGACGGATAACCCAGACCAACCGGGTAAGAAAAAACCGCTGTTTCCTGACCGCATAGTAACCCCGGTCCCCGTGAGCCCCGACGCTACAACACAGACTCCCTACATTGATCTTCAGCGCGGCCTGCTAGACCTTGTTGCTCCCGAGCTACGCCGAGCGTTTCGCACTCGCAACTATGGCGATGTGCTGGCATGGATCGCACTCCTTAAACGCAGCGTATCCACTGCGGTCGCCTGTGAACGGACTCTAAACGCCGTCGCCAGCCGATTTCAACAGTTCCTCACCGATACCACGGAATTGCAGGAAACACGTCGGCAGCGGGTCCGCACTCTGCGGGACTATGAGCGTCGGCTGGAACGATTTGGGTCTATCGGTGCAGAGGAAGAAGAGGAACGTAGTCTCTTGGAAGCAGAGGATCTGGCTCAACAATTGGCATCGGCTCAGCGCGAGATCAGAAGAGGGTCATACCAGCAGGCAAAAGTTTCCGACATTGTGAAACATTTGGATGAC